>JAUWJC010000189.1 GCA_030607895.1 Pirellulales bacterium | reverse complement strand
TCAACCTTCAACTCTCAACCTTCAACTCTCAACCTTCAACTCTCAACCTTCAACTCTCAACTCTCAGAATGTCTGTGCTTCCGCAACCTCCGCCTTGGTACGACAGCCCGTTGATGAAAGCCACCCGCTCGGAGCCGGTCGGCCGAGTGCCAGTTTGGCTGATGCGCCAAGCCGGCCGCTACATGACGGAGTATAGGGCAATCCGACGAAAGACCTCGTTTCTGGAGTTGTGCAAGAACCCGGCCCTCTCGGCTGAAGTCACGCTCGCGGCCGTCGACCGGTTAGGGGTTGATGCGGCGATTATCTTCGCCGACTTGCTTCCCATCCTGGAGCCGATGGGTCTTGAGCTGGAATACCAGACCGGCGAAGGGCCTGTCATTCACAATCCGATTCGCGAGCCGGCCGACGTGGATCGGCTTGTGGAGTTGGATGATCCGGGGCCGCTGGAGTACGTGATGGAGACGGTTCGTCGGACCCGCGCCGGCCTGGACGGCCGCTTGCCCCTATTGGGTTTTGCCGGGGCTCCCTTCACCCTGGCCAGCTACGCCATCGAAGGCGGTGCAAGCCGCGACTACCGCCGGACCAAGACGCTGATGTACACCGACCGGGGTGCGTGGGATGCGTTACTGGGGCGGTTGGCCCGATCGGTCGGCAGGTATCTCAACGCACAAATTGCTGCCGGGGTACAAGTTGTCCAACTGTTCGACAGTTGGGTCGGCTGCCTGGGAGCGGACGACTATCGCCACTTCGTGCTGCCGCATACCAGGGCGGTCGTTCAGGCGATCACTCCCGGTGTGCCACTGATCAGTTTCGCCACCGGCAACCCGGCACTGTTACCCCTGTTGAGCGAAGCGGGCGGAGCGGTAATCGGTGGCGATTGGCGGGTCAGGCTTGACGACGCCTGGCGGGCGATCGGCCACGATCGGGCGATCCAAGGCAATCTCGATCCGGCCGTTCTGCTAACCAATCCGGCCGAGATCCACCGTCGGGTGGGCGAAATCCTCGATCAGGCCGCCGGCCGGCCCGGACACATCTTCAACCTGGGCCACGGCGTCTTACCCCAAACACCGGTCGAAAACGCCGTCGCTCTGGTCGAAGCCGTTCACGAATTGGGTATTTCGTAGATCGGCAACGAGCGTTTCCACTCAGCCCCCGGCTCTGCCGGGGGATCGGTTGGATTGCCAATCAACGTTCAATCAATACACCGCGAATCCACCCGGCAGAGCCGGGGGCTGAGGGCGAGGCTACCGGCGGTTGATGCAGTCGATCAACTGCCGCAGGCGGCCGAAGTCGCGACGGTTGAACTGGAAGATCAGTCGCGGCAAGTGGGCCAGGTCGGGCTCGTCCTTCTCTTCCGGCAGCGGGCCGCCGATGGTGAACTGACCTCCCAAGAGAATGTCGGCAAAACGCGTGTTGATCCCGTCGAGCAACTCGTCGCCAAGCGGCCCGTTCAGACGCAGCACCAACTTGCTCCGCACGTAACGCATGCTGTGATAGGCGTGGAAGAATCCCCCGATCTCATCGACCGCCTCCTCGACGTTGTCGGTGAGCTTGTAAAGGCACAGGTCTTGGCGATTGACCATGCCGTGTTTGAGCAGCTTCCGCTCGATGAACCGGAGGAACTCGGCCCAGAAACTCCCGCCCGGTTCGTCCAGAAAGACGACGGGAACCATGTCGCGCTTGCCGGTCTGCTAGAGCGTGAGCACTTCGAGTCCTTCGTCGAGCGTGCCGAATCCACCGGGCAGCAGGCAGATGGCGTCGCTTTCCTTGACGAATATCAGCTTTCGAGTGAAGAAGTACTTCATGTGGACCAGCTTGTGGGCGCCGGCTATTACCGGATTGGACATCTGCTCGAACGGCAGCATGATGTTCAGTCCCATCGAATGTTCGCGTCCGGCGCCCACGTGGCCGGCTTCCATGATTCCGCTGGCGGCGCCCGTTACCACCAGCCAGCCCCGCCGCGACATGGCCCTACCAAAACGGACCGCCTGCCGATAGGCCGGCTCGTGCGGCCGCGTGCGGGCGGAGCCGAACATGGTCACTTTGCGGCAGCCGCGATACGGGCTGAATACCTTGAATGCCCAACGCAGTTCGCGCAAGGTCCGACTGAGAATCTTCAGGTCGCCGCGGCTCGTATGATCGTCGGCCATATCGTCGGCCGACTCTTTTATCTTCGAGATCAGGTCGGCTACGTGCTGCCCGGCGGCGTCCTTTTCGACGGGCCGGCTCGAAGCCAACATGTCGCAACTGGACTGCTCGGACATGGAGAATCCACCCGGTCGGTCCGGCTTCTGCCGGCCGGCCGACAGCTTCCCGAAAGACGACCTCCCAGAAACCGGCCTCTGCACTGAACGCCTCGATCTAAATGGAACAAGAGCCATCTTCCTTTATAGTCGAAAGGCCCGGGAGCGAGCGGAATTATTGGGACATTTGGAGGCCCCCTCTCCCTCCAAGGGAGGGTCGGAGTGAGGGGGATTGGGTGAATTAGGAGAAACCGGAGCGTTTCGGGGAGGTTTGCGAGTGGGGTGAGGTAGCGGCGGCGAGTGGGTGGAGGATGGCCGACGCGCTGGCGGCGTAGAACAGGGCGGTTCGCATACCGCGGTCGGTAACCTCGTAGCGGTGCGTCTTGGGAATCCGGCGGATGAAACCACGCAGACCAAGCCGCCGCAGTTGATACGTCATTTGTCCCGGGGTAACTTGGTCGGGCCGTTTGCCCGACAGGGGCGCGAATTGCGTGCGCAGATCTCGATTGGAAAAACCCTTGGGAAACAAACGAAAGATCAACAGCTTCCTGGGCCTTGCCGACGAACTTGCGATTCATCCGCGACATGGTCCGCGCGGTGCCAAAGGCCTCGCCCCGATGAAAGCGAAAGAACGACGCGGCTCCGCCTCCATGCTGTAAACTCCGTGCTGCAAACGAGGTTGGTAAACGTTCAAGTACATGCGGTCGATTCCTTCGACTTCCAGTACCACGTGATTCTCAATGACATCGGCGACCGATTTGGGTATACTCACGTTCGGGGCTCCGACATAGGTCAAACAAGGCCACCAACCGCCAAGCGGTTCATAAAACTGGGAGACTCGTCTCTCCAGTCTGATTTGTGGCCATTCCAAGCTGAAAGCGTTCCAGTCGGCCGACTCGCACTGTGCATCGAGAACTCGAAGGCCCTTGCCGGACCGATTCATTTCCCGCGAAGAGAAACCTAACAGCCTGCCTACCCAAAGATTGACTGGAAGCAAATCATGACCGGTCTGGATATCTGCATACTGGTGGGGTATCTGATAGGACTGCTGGTGCTGGGCGGCATCTTGTCCAAAAAAATCGTCACGTCGGTGGACATGTTTGCCGCAGGCGAACAGTCACCCTGGTGGGTCGCCGGGATCTCCGGGTTCATGACCATGTTTTCTTCGGGCACCTTCGTGGTATGGGGCGGCATCGCCTACAGATCGGGTCTGGTGGCCGTAACCATCTTGATGACACTGGGCATCAGCGCCTTGCTGGTCGGATACTTCCTGGCGGCACGCTGGAAACACACCGGCGCCACTACTGTCTCGGAATACATCGAACTCCGCTACGGAATGGTAGCCGTACAGGTATACTCCTGGCTGGGTATGACGTTCAGGATGGTTGGGGTCGGGGTTGCCCTGTATTCGATCTCCGTGATGCTTGCGGCGCTGGTTCCCCTTTCGGAAACAAATCCGTTGTGCGACGCGAATACCGGACACCTGGCCGTGCCCTGGACCATCGTGCTCTCGGGAGTTGTCGTGGTGGGTTATACGGGGGCGGGAGGGCTTTGGGCCGTACTGCTGACCGATGTCCTGCAATTCATCGTGTTGACGGCCGCCGTGCTGATTGTGATTCCACTGGTGATTATCGAGGCGGGTGGCGTCAATAGGATTATCGCCTCCGCGCCGCAGGGATTCTTCTGGCCGGTCACCAGCGAGTTCACGTGGCTATTCATGGGAGGATGGATTATTGTCCATGCCTTCAAGATTGGCGGGGAATGGGCGTTCGTGCAGCGGTTCCTCTGTGTCCCCAATGAAAACGATGCCAAGAAATCCGCATACTTGTTCGGCGCGCTGTACCTGATCAGCCCTGTGGTCTGGATGTTGCCGCCGATGGTCTACAAGGTCATCGACCCGGCCGCCAATCCGGAGCAGGCCTATATCCTGGCCTGTCAGATGGCCCTGCCGGCAGGCATGATGGGATTGATGCTGGCCGCCATGTTCTCGGCCACCGCCAGTATGGCCGATTCCGAAATCAATGTCTTCGCAGGTGCCTTCACCAGAGACATCTATCGAAAAATCTTCAAACCCGACGCATCGGAAACACACCTGGTTGCAGTCGGACGCGTGCTGACGACGGTACTAGGGGCCGTGGTCATCGCCATCGCCATCGCGATTCCGCACCTCGGCGGAGCAGAGGAAGTCATACTGTCCATTACCGGCCAGTTTGTTGTCCCGATGGTGCTGCCCGCTATCTGGGGACTGTTCTCCAAGCGAGTCGGCAGCAGTTGCATTTGGGCCAGCATGGCCGCCGGCTTCGCCGCCGGTGGAATCGTAAAATTCGGGCTCGCTAAAGGCGGCTGGTTCTGCTGCGTCGGATGGCTAGCCGGGTTGGCGGAACTGATCCAGGCAAACCCGCGCGTGTCCGAAGTGGGTGCGGGAATACTTGTGCCCGTCGCCGCCCTGGCGATAATGGAACTGCTTGCAAGAGGTGAGAACCAAGGCTGGAATAGTCTATCCAACCATGCGGCGGAACACAAAGCCGCAAGAGCGACAATCGCATCGTCGCTGCCGCAAGTCGTGCTGGCCTGGTCCGTCGCCGCCCTGGGGCTGGTCACGCTTCTCATAGGGGTCAGCCAAAGCGATGGCAAAGTGGTGCTGATTACCTTTTCAGCCTCCATGTTTGCCGTCAGCGGCGGTATGCTGTGCTTCATTAGATGGAGACAGTCTGACTGAGAAACATGGATAAACTCGCGTCGGAATCCTTCCGGCCTTCGGCGACCGTTTAGCCCCGGCGGCTACGCCCCGGGCAGGCACCGCCGCGTGGCCGCGGCGGCTAAACGTAACTGTACAAACCACTGTGCAACATGCGCGCACCATGCGCAGAAGTTGTAATGAAAAACTCTAACCGGCTCACCGAATCGCCACAAGACGCAAGTGCTTATCCGGTCAAACGAAAAGACCCGCTGACAAGCGCTGTCAACGGGTCTTCCCAGTGGGCGATGGCCGACTCGAACGGCTGCCATCCACGTTGTAAGCGTGGCGCTCTCGAATCTGAACCTGTTGACCCCCAAGAACTTACGGCGACGCCTTCCGCCGCTTGCACCGCTGCTTGCACCAGCGAAGGCGAAAACGTACACAACGGCACACCGGACAACGAAACCGAAGGGATCGACCAGGGCGAGACGGGCCGGGGGTCATCGACCGCCGACCGGGGCAACCCGGCCGCCAAGCTCAGCGCTGCGCTGCTGACACTCTCGCCGGAAGACCGGATGCCCAGTCGGCCCGTGCATATCGACGCCGATCTGCGGACGGTCATCGACCGCTGGGGAAACCTGCCGGAGGCGGTCCGGGCTGGCATCGTGGCGATGGTCCGGGCGGCCGGTGGCGGTGCGGAGGGTTGACCGATGCACGCGCTTCATGTTGGCTTCTGGGGTTCACGCCGCGGCCAGCAAGGCGTTCTGCAAGCCGGACCGCCAAGACGACCCGGAAGCCGTCCCCGCGGGCTCCTGCACTCAGAAACGCGGTTCTGTGCAGGGCTGGCGACGCCACGGCGGGTGTTTGGAGAGCGGTGGCGCACGACCGGGCGGGGGGGGGGCCATTCGCTCAGAATTTCGCCCGCCCCCCCCCCGGCCTCCCGCCTGCCCCGTATTGTTATCGCCTGTTGACCGCCGGCAAAAAATTGGGAAAAAATTTCGGGTGTAAGATTGGCAAAATTGCAAAGGAGATTCAATGGCCGGTAGACCGAGGAAGATGTTGGCACGGGTGACTGCGCTTGAGGAGGCCACCTTTCAATTGGCCCTCGACATATGCGAGGCCCGGCCGCAGCAGTATGTAGAGCGGGAAGGCGACGAACGTGATGACGAGTTGGCGACGTGGTGGAACCGCTCGTCCCGGAACGTACAAATAACCCTCATCGCCATCGGGGAACTACTGGGGGCGTTGGAGCGGAAGGCCGGATTAGGTGAGGCGCCGGAACGGCGGCGACTGGCAGAACGAGGCGTCGAGGGATATAACGAACCCGAGGAAAACACTGAAGGGGCCCCGACTTGAGGCGCGGTGAGCGAACTGGGATTTCCGCGCGTGCGCGCGTGAAGAAGTGGCCGCACAAATGGAGTCAAGTTCGATCAGCTACCAGGGATTGTTGCAGGTGTCCGCTGGGACCGGAGACCGGGGTCCGATCTTAACACCTGACACTGCTTTGCGCCGACTGGCTGTTGAGTGTCAAGGACCGACCCCAATCCCCCGTCCCCCGCATTTTCCGGGGGTGCGTTACGAGCGGATCAGGTCGATCTTGAAGCGAGCGCTTCATTCATTAAGGTAAGCCCCAGCACCGCCGGGGAACGTAGTACGGGTTCTGAAAGTAAGGCTGCCCGCTATATGCGCTTGGTATCCAAAAGTACCGATATTGGTACTGACGTCCGTCCCACCACCAGTAATACCGATAGTAGGGCATCGGCCCGGGCATGAACGGGTAAATCGGCTGATGATGTAGAAGCCGGTCGAATTCAAGCTGTTCAACTCGATCGCGCAAACCGTCAAGCTCAAACTCGTCAATCGGGTCGCCGGCCAGGCTTGTCGAGCCGGTCAGCAACAGGCCGACGAGGGCCAGGAAGAAGAAGCGTAGCATGGTCCCCTCCTTTGATCTGGTGGTAGCTTGGCGAAGTTCATTCTACCGGGCCGTTGCGTTTTGTCCAGACTCCCGATTTGGGATGATTTAGCCCCAAACAGCCCCACGAAGCGGCCCGGGGGTGTCTCGGGCCGGCCGGCCGTGTCGAAACACACGGACGATCTCCGTGAGCGTGCTGGACTGCCTGGGCTACGGAGGCAAGAGGGCGCTGCCCGCGAGTCGCGGCTTCTTGTAATTCCCGCTGCGCACCTAACTCCAAGCAAAGGAAGTAATTGGATAGGGGGATAGTTGTGGACGTACCTCGCAGGGGGTAAAATGACGGTTTCTCGTAACAGTGTAGGCTGCGCCACCATTGGAGGTGGAAAACCGTTCGGCCTTAGCAGGGGTACAGCGATGAACTCCGACCAAATCCTGGCCCAACTGACCGAAGGCACGACCCTCGAAGGCCCGCACTGGACCGAGCCGGTGAAAGTTCTCACCGCAAAGTCCCGTGGTAGTCGGATCGAAGTTCAGGCAGTCGGAACGCACACCCAGAAGCTCTGGAAAAAACTGCTAAGAAAGTGTGGATTAACTATTTCCCGATTCTCTTGGGCGGATGGTGTAGTTCAGATTCGAGCAGAAACGGCGTCGTTTGATATTCAGTGATCGCATCTGCGAGTCGCTGATTTTGATGCCTTTTT
>JAUWJC010000470.1 GCA_030607895.1 Pirellulales bacterium | reverse complement strand
TCAGTCTGAAGACTTGCCAGAGTCGTTGTTTCCAAGCTCTGACAACTGATAACTGACAACTGATAACTTCGTCACAAAACCGCAATTATTGACCGCGAGCAGTATAAACCGAACTTCGGCAGGACAACCGCGGTGGGGACACCCGGGCGTGACGCTACGACTGTTCGGCTGTTGCCCAAACCACTCCCCGGCGCCCTTTTCGGCCACGGCCGATGAGCCAGGTCTCCAGATCGAAGCGAGCGAACTGGTGGCGGATGCTCTCGGCATAAAACGGACTGACCACCAACACCAGCCCCAAGCCCATGTTGAACACCCGGTCCATCTCCTCCGGGTCGATCCGGCCGAGTCCGCCAAGCCACGAGAAGACGGGCGGTACGGCCCAACTGCCCCGATCGATGACGACCTCGACCCCTTCCGGCACGATTCGCTCGATGTTTTCGCAAAGCCCGCCGCCCGTGATGTGTGCGATGCCGTGCACCACGTTCTTGACTTTGTAGTGGCAGAGCACCTGTCGCATCGGACGCGCGTATAGTCGCGTAGGTTCCAGCAGCGCTTCGCCCACCGTTTGGTCCAACTCATCAACATGATCGCTGGCCCCGAGTCCGACCATCTCGAAGACGACCTTCCGGACGAGACTGAAGCCGTTGGAATGCAGTCCGCTGGAGGCCACGCCGATCACCAGGTCGTCCGGCGCAATGGCATGGCCGTCGATCACGTTCTTCTTTTCAACCACGCCGACACAGAAGCCGGCCAGATCGTAATCACCCGGTTTGTACATATCCGGCAAGATGGCCGTTTCGCCGCCCAGCAGCGCGCAGTCGCACTGAAGGCAGCCGGCGGTAATTCCCTCGACAATCTGTTCCAACAGCGGCGGATCGTCCTTGGGCATTGCCACGTAGTCGAGGAAGAACAACGGCTCGGCCCCGCAGCAAATCGCGTCGTTGACGCTCATCGCCACCAGGTCGATTCCAACCGTGTTGTGGACCCCAACCATTGCAGCCACCTTCAGCTTGGTGCCCACACCGTCGGTGCAGGAGACGAGCACGGGATCCTGGTACTTTCGGGCGAACAGTCGGTTGGAGAAATCGAGTTGGAACAACCCGGCAAATCCGCCTTCCAGCCGCAGCACGCGAGGGGTTTGCGTTCGAGAGATCAGCCGGGGTAGCCGGGCCATCGCATCGCGGTACTTGTCCAGGTCGACGCCGGCGTCCTTGTAAGTTGCTTTGGCCATTGCAGTCCCTGGAGAGGGGGTTCACCAGAACATACGCATTGTAATACAAGGTCGAGTGTGGAAAAGGGGCTCTTCCGTTTCTAAATGAGTAACCGTTCACGGGATTATCTCGGCCACGGATCAAACACGGATGAAACACGGATCAATGGGCCAAACGGGGGGGAGCCTTGACGGGTTCATTGTCAACTGTAACATTTGGGTAAATAGGTTGGTTCTCGTGGTCACCATTTGGAAAGGAGTAACTGATGAGGTTGACAACCGTGCGGAGTCTGCTCACGGGGCTGGCGGTCGGTTTGATCGTTTTGTCGCTGGGCGGGTTGGCGCTGGCCGATCCACCCCCGGCCCCAAAGGTCTCGACCTTTGCCCCGGCCGAGGACCTGGAAAACCAGGTAGCGGAGTATATCGAACGTCTCGAAAAATCCGTGAAGTCGGAGGAGGAGTACAAGGATTCAGAGAGCAAGCTGGCCAAGGATGCCAATACACTCATAGTGATATCCTTGGCACTCGGCCTTCACGACAAGGACAACAAGTACAAGGCCGCCGCCCCGGCCATGATGAAGGCCGCCCAGGAATTAGTTGGGGTAAAGGATTTCGACTCGGCCGAGAAGGGGGTCGCCGCGGTCAAGGCGGCTGCCGCCAGCAAGGCGGGTGGTGCCGATAAGCTCCAGTGGAAAAAGGCCTACTCGCTTGGAATGCTCATGAAGAAGGTCCCGCTGATCAGCACCAAGCTGAAGCGGTACGTGAAGGGCAAGCGGTTCAAGTCGAAGGCCGAGGACACGGCCGGATTCACCGCCGTGTTGGCCGTAATCGGCCAGGCCTCGCTGGTCGATACGCACGAGGTCAAGAACCCTGACGACATGGAGAAGTGGTACAAGTTCTGTGCCGAGATGCGCGACTCGGCAGCAGCCATAAATGCTGCAATTCGCGCCGGTGACAAGGACGCCGCCGACGACGCAATGAAGAAACTCGCCGAAAACTGCGACACTTGTCATGAAGTGTTCCACCCGGAAGAGGACAAGTAGCAGTTGTCGGGGCCGAAAAAGGGACCAGGTTTAATTTGCCGGAACGGCCCGGAGGGTGCTTCGCACAAATTAAACTTGGTCCCTTTTTCGGCTTGATTGATTCCGAGCGGGCGGCAGCGTCCCTCCCACCTGCTGCCCGCTCTTCTTATGCGCGGGCCAGCAAAGCAAGATTCAATCAAGCAAAAACGCCCGGTGGTTGAGCGTAGCGAAACCCCGGGGTTTCGCTACGCTCAACCACCGGGCGTTTGCGTTTTCGCTTCTCAACGGACCGACTGGCCCGATTGACGCGAGTAGGCAAAGACTGCAAGGGGTGTCGTTGGAATCGCTTTGCCGTGTTCGGCTCGACCGGCGTGGTATACTTTCCGAAGAATAAGAGACGAGGCCGACTATTGGTCATCCGTGCCGTCTTATTCCACCCAGGTTCCGCAGCCCGAATCACCCCTGGCCAACATGACCGTTGATCTGAACCCTTGGTATCCCGGCGACGTCAGTTTTCTTCCCGGCCGCTCCACTGAACCGTTCTCCATGTTCGAACCACTTCCGTCCCTGAAGTTTACGCACCCCCTTCCTTATGGTGCTATTCTACACGACGACGGGGTTCAGTTCGTGGTCTTCAGCCGGTCGGCCACGGCAATGCGAGTGCTGCTCTACGACGGCGTGCGCGACCGCGAGCCATCGGAGATAATCGATTTCGACCCGGACCTGAACCGCTGGGGAGACATCTGGAGCGTGTTCGTGCCCGGCATGGGCGCCAGGCAACTCTACCACCTTCAGGCCGACGGACCCTATCAGCCGGACCAAGGGCACCGCTTCGACGGCTCGGCACGGTTAATCGACCCGTATGCCAAGGCCCTGGCCGGCCGGTTCCTGTCGGCCGACGACGGCATTATCCGGCCGCCGAAGTGCGTGGTGATCGACGACGAGTTCGACTGGCAGGGCGACCGGCACCTGCGACGCGGTCTTTCGGAAACCGTCATCTACGAAATGCACGTCCGCGGCTTCACGCGGTCCAAGAGCAGCGGCGTGGAGCATCCCGGCACTTACCTGGGTATTATCGAGAAAATCCCCTACCTGCAATCGCTGGGGGTCACGGCAGTCGAACTGATGCCGGTGCACGCGTACCCGATCCACGACTGTATTGGGCAAAAACCCGAAAGACCCAACTACTGGGGTTACGATCCGATGGCGCTGTTCGCACCGCATCGCGGCTACGCGGCGGGCAAGGAGCCGGGTTGCCAGGTCAACGAGTTCAAGCAGATGATCCGCGCCTTGCACCAGGCCGGAATCGAAGTGATCCTCGACGTGGTCTTCAACCATACGGCGGAAGGGAACCACGAAGGACCGGTTCTAAGCATGAAAGGACTGGAAAACCGCGTTTACTACATGCTCGACAACGGCGGGAGTGAAATCTACCGGAACTACTCCGGCTGCGGCAACACGCTCAACGGAAACCATCCGATCGTTCGTGAGTTGATCTT
>JAUWJC010000456.1 GCA_030607895.1 Pirellulales bacterium | reverse complement strand
TTGCCCGCGGTTGTTTAATTGGGGGCGTAAAAGCCCGCCGGCTAAACGAAATCGTTTTCCAGTGTTTCAGCCTCTTGACAGTTATCCTAATCCATTGTGCCGTTCAGTCACGAGCCGTTTTGGGAAGTCGAGGAGCTTTTTTGGGAATTGAGCGGATACGGCGATTGTGGTACAATGAGCCATGGCGGACGTGCCAAGCGGAACTGGCGATCTGGTTTGCGGAGAGTGACCACCGATGGCAAAAGCTCGCAAAGTCGCGCTGGCGTTCCCCGTGTCCGAGCCGCACCTTGCGCGGATGGTGCGTGGGATCGTCGACTACGCGGACGAACGGGGAGGCTGGACGTTCAGCTTCTGCCCGGAAACGTCGACCGCTTCGCTGGCCGGCTTGAAAGGTTGGCCCGGCCACGGGGTGATCGCGGTGGTCAACACCAAGGCCGAAGCGCGGGCAATGCGAGAGATCGGGCTGCCGGTGGTGAATTTTTCAGGCTCGTTGCGTAACGCGGGCCTGCCGCGCGTGATGGTCGATCAGGAGGCGATAGGGCGTCTGGCCGCCGAGCACCTGCTGGATTGCGGGTTCCGCCGCTTCGCCTACCACGGTCTCCAACGCGTCTGGTCCTCCGAGCTGCGAAGACGCGCCTTCGTCGAGCATGTTTCACGCCGCGGAGGCGAGTGTTCGGTCCTGGAAGTCCCCAGCAGCATCGGCCGCCACCGCTCCTGGCACGATTGGCAGGAGCCACTCCAACAGTGGCTGGGAACCCTCAAGCCACCGGTGGGGCTCATGGCTTTTCAAGATCGTCGGGCGCCCATGGTGCTGGACGCCTGCGGCCGGCTGGGATTGCGCGTGCCGGACGACGTGGCCGTAATCGGCACGGACAACGACGAGATCGCCTGTGAGATATGCCATCCGCCGCTGAGCAGCATCTCGCGCGGCGACTGGAAACTCGGCCACGAAGTGGCTTCGCTGCTGGACCGGCTGATGGCGGGCAAGCGACCGCCGAGCGGGGACATTCTGGTCCCGCCGGATGGAGTCGTCCGGCGCCGCTCGACCGACGTTGTAGCCATCGAGGACCCGCACGTGGCCGTGGCGGTACGCTTCATCCAAGAGCACCTCGACGAGCCTTTCGGCATCGAGAGGCTCGCGCCGCTGGTGCCCCTGTCGCGCCGCTGGCTCACGCATCGCTTCAAGCAGTGTCTTGGCCTCACGCCGCACGAGTATATCTGCCGGGCGCGAGTGGGTCGGGCCAAGCAGTTGCTCGCCGGGCCAAAAAAGCTACCGCTGAAGGAAATCTCCAACGCCTGCGGCTTCGGCGAGCCCCGACGGTTCCGAGTCGTCTTTCAGCGCCTCACCGGCACCACGCCGGCCGAGTACCGTCGTTCCCGCTCGACCGGCTCGTGAACGTGGATTCGCGACCTGCTCTATCGCGGCCGATACGCTCCTCTTGGAGGCAAGGCCAATTGCGCCGCGAAAATCGGGACAGTCCCCCCGTGAACGGTTACGGGACGTTCTCCCGGCATTTGCCCGAGCGTTTGTCACCCCGGGCCTTACTCGCGGATTGCTTCCGTACTGCCAGCCGCGCTTCCCTCACGACCGAACAGCAATCCCGCTCCTTAATGGCATGTTCGGCTTGCAGCAGGCGGATCATTTTCCTGACCAAGGTCGGCCGAAGGATGTAGTAGCAGCGAACCGGTCCGCAGGCTTGGCAAGCAACCAGCTTTGCCTTTCGCAATGCGGCCATGTGCTGCGAAAGCCGCGGCTGGGCGATGGAGATGAATGAATTCAAGTGCTTCACGCAGTGTGGTCGCTCGCACAGCGTTTTTAGAATTAGGAGCCGCACGGGATGAGCCATCGCGCGGAGCAACTTGGCTCGGTCCGCCCAGAAATCCGCCCCGTCGATATCCACGGGAAGTTCGCCTTTCGCCATCAGCACACCTCCGCTGCCTTCTTCCGTTGCCTGGACCGAAAAAGGGACCAGGTTTAATTTGTGCGAAGCACCCTTCGGGCCGCAGGCGGCAAATTAAACCTGGTCCCTTTTTCGACCCTGGATATCGAATAGCACAAACAGAATATTGCGTCAAGTGCATATGCCGAGGAGAACGTTTGCCGCTCCGACATGTAGCCGGCGGCTTGCCAGCGGAACCGGCCGCTACGCCGGTTCGAGTCGGCCGGCGTCCAGCCGCAGGAGTCTTGTGGCCGTGTGGGCCAGGAATTGGCGGTCGTGCGAGACGATTAGCATGGCCTGGGGCAAGCCGATGAAGATCTCCGCGATTCGGGCGGAGTAGTGATCGTCCAGACCGGCGGTTGGCTCGTCCAGCAGTAGGACGTCGGGCTGCATGGCCAAGATAGTGGCCAGGGCGACCAGCCGTTTCTCTCCGCCCGAAAGCCTGTAAGTGATCCGGTCTTCGTATCCGGCCAGGCCAAGCAATTCGAGCGTTTGGCCGACGATGTGTCGGGCTTCGTGTTGCGATTTACCCAGGTTCAGCGGTCCGAAGGCGATGTCCTCGGCAACGGTGGGACAAAAGAGCTGATCGTCGGCATCCTGGAAGAGCAAGCCGGCCCGGCAGCGGACCTCGTGGAAATCTGTCTGCCGGCCGCGCGGCGCGCCGAAGGCCTCGATGCGTCCCGACTCGGGGCGCAACAGGCCGACAATCAGGTGCAGCAGGGTTGTCTTTCCGCTGCCATTGGCGCCGATCAGTCCGACCCGCTCGCCCGGCGCGAGCTGAAAATCACACCCGGCCAAGACGGGCCGATCGGGTCCGTAGGAAAAACTGACATCGTGCAAATGGATCAGGGGGCCGGCCACAACAGATTTTGGATTTTCTCAGAGTCATGTAGGGTGGGCACCGCCCACCACAAACCTCGGCTGCGTAATTCACGGTGGGCAATGCCCACCCTACAACTTCCTTACTCAAACTGTAAGCGGGCAGTGGAAAATGGGGACTGGCTCCGCGTCCGAAAAAGGGGACAGGCACCGTCGGCAAACCGAAAACTCTCGTGAAAACCAGCCCGTGACGGAGCCAGTCCCCATTTTCGGACTCCCATCCTTACAGTTTGAGTTCCCTACAGCCATTCGGCCAGTGCCATCAGCAGCAGTATTGCCGAGCAAGCGATGCCGAAATGCAGGTCGTGGCGGGTGAAGGAGAAATGGTCCAACAGGTAGAACCTCCCGCGGAATCCGCGACACTTCATTGCCGCCACGATCCGTTCCGAGCGATCGAAGCTCCGCACCAGCAGCATTCCCACCAGGTATCCGTAGCTTCGGTAGGTGTGCAGGTTCATCCGCGGCCGAAAGGCTCGCACTTTCATGGCGTCGCTCAGGCGGAGGTACTCGCGCTTCAGCACGTGGATGTACCGCACGGTGAACAGGAGCAGGTGTATGAGTTTGTCGGGCAGGTGGAGATGGGCCAGAGCGTGGCCGAGTGTCGTCGCTTGGATGCTTCCCACCAGGGCCATCAATGCCAGGACTATCGCGTTGCCCTTCAGTGCAATTGCGACAGCCAATAGCAGCCCGTCGGCCGAATAGGAAAACGGTCCAACTCGGACCAGCGGCGGCCCGTCGGCCGTCCAAGGCAGCAAGACAACCAGCAGCAGCATGAACAGGTTCAACGGCACCAGCCGCTTGAGCGCTTCGACCGGTCCGAGGCCGGCCAGTGCCGCCGCCCCGGCGGCTACTACAAACGCCAGGCCCAACACCGAGAACCGGCTGGCCACCGCGACCAGTATCGACATCGCAACCGCCGCCACGACCCGCACTCGGGGATCGACACGATCGATGAACGAGGATGCCGGTTGGTTCATTGGTTGAGAGTTGAGAGTTGAGAGTGGAGAGTTGAGTGTTGAGGGTTGAGGGTTGAGAGTTGAGAGTTGAGAGTTGAGAGTT
>JAUWJC010000267.1 GCA_030607895.1 Pirellulales bacterium | reverse complement strand
TTCAGTTGCAGGCTGAAAATGGCCATATCGCCGTAGGCACCGACGCTTCGGCCGCGGAAACTGCCGCCGTTGCACTGGGCACAGTCTTCCAGCACGGGGATTTTGTGCCTGCCGGCCACCGCCATAATCGCATCCATGTCGCATGGGCTACCCGCCATGTGAATCGGCATGATCAACCTGGTCCTTGGGGTGATCTTCTTTTCGAGGTCTTCGGGACTCATGCTGAGTGTATCGTCAACTTCACACAGCACGGGTATCGCGTTGACTTGCACGATTGCCCCGACGGAGGCCACCCACATGAAGGCGGGCAAAATCACCTCGCACCCCGGGCCGATCCCCAGCGCCGTCATGGCCGTAATCAGGGCCCCGGTGCCGCTGTTCATTCCCAAGGCGTACTTGGCACCGTAGAACTCCCGCGCCGCGGCTTCGTACACGTCCACGTATTTCGGCTTGCCCAGCCCGTAATAGCGAAACAGCGAGCCGTTGTTCAGCACGTCCAGAACGGCACGATCTTCCCGTTCATCCAGCCAATATGCTCCTGGAAACTCGTAGGGCCAGTCTACTTGCATCGCAAAATCCTTTCTTTTGCGTAGGGTGGGTGCTTGCCACGTTTACCAAGCAGAGATCGCGTGGGTGCAAGCACCCACGTTTACCAAACAGAAATCGCGTGGGTGCAAGCACCCACCCTACAACTTTGTCATCGCGGACAACCGCTTTTAGTACTTGCCGGGGTAGTACACGGTAATCAATCTTACCGGCTCATTGCTGGCAGCGAACCCGCGGTGTTCTTGTCCCTTGGAAACGTAAAAGGCATCGCCGGGCCGCAAGGTCTGTTTTTTGCGGCCCTTGATCTCCAACACCAGGCTGCCGGAAATGATGCAACCGGCCACGTCGCACTTCAAGGTCTCCAGCGGCGGCCGGCGTTTGGCGGGATAGATGTGCTCGTCGAACATTTCCACGCCAATCCCCGGCGTCCTGGGAAAGACGATCGTATAGTTGCGCTCACCGTCGCTTATCGCACGCATGTGCTCACGAAAGAAAACCGGCCCTTCTTCCTTCTCTTTCTCATCGGAGAAGAAAGTAGCCAGGTCCGTGCCGAGAGCGTTGAGGATTTTCTGCAACGTGGCGATACTTGGAGAGTTTTTGCCGCGTTCGATGCACGAAATGATTCCCGGCGTCACCTTGGCGAATCCCGCCAACTGCCGGATCGACATCCCGCACCGCTTCCGCAAAACCTGGATACGCTGTGCAACGTCGATTTTCATGAATCGCAGCCTATTGACTAAACAGACGTCTAATATATAATACGGCTGGTTTTGTGTCAATGGGGTCCATACCAGCACAAAGGGAATTCGAACATGTACCGAACAGCCATCAGTACGTTGATCGCGTCTTTCTGCCTTCTTGCCCCGGTGGTGGCGGCCTCCCCCTCCGTGCCGGTTACCATTAGTGCCTACGACGACGATGACTTTTACTTTGTACGCGACGGGAAAAAACCAAAATATTACGCAAAGCGCGATGCATGGCGTCCTACAAAGCCCGGTAACTGGCGTCATTATCACCTCGCGCGAAATCAAGAAACGACTCAACCATATCACGGAATGCGCGACTCCTGGGTCTTCAATCGGGCGATGGTCTGGCTCGACGGCAAGACCGGCGTCGACGGTGCGATTCTATGTTACTCCGACCAGTCACCCTTGCTGTTGACCGGCAAGGGGCAGGTCTCGCGATGGTACGTCGGCAAGACGGGCGAACTGGCCGAGGTCGACGACCAATTCACTCGCTTCGTAAAGAAGGACCGGAAGTGTGAGTGGGACCACGCCGCGCTGCCGCCGCTACAGTTCCAGATCGAGCAGCATCCCCGGGCCGAACTCGAAGTGAAGGAGGCCACACACCCGTGGCAGTTCATCGCCGTGGTCAAGGGCCGCGGCGGTCCGCCGCTGTACACAAGTCCCTGGCAATCGGGGCCGGGCAAGTTGAGCGTAGACATCCTGAAACTCTACCGCGATAAGGGCTACGACCACCATTTCGCCGAAATGAATTTCTTCGTGGCCCTTTGGACCGAGGATCCAAAGGAAGAAGCGAGCGTGGTTTTCCGGCTTCGGCTGGAGGGCGGCGAGGTGATTGTCCCCTCGTTGCCGATCATCCGGACGATCGGGCGCTCGAACGCCGAAGGCGTGCCGATCTACGCGGTGGTGCTCGACCGCGATGCAGAGCGACTCGGCAAGGAGACGGTCGAGGTGACTGCCTCGCTCGGCAAAGAAACGATGGGGCTTTCGGAAGTCGGCGACGGGATTTGGAAAGCAGTCGTACATGATGTGCCCGTCGGGCAGCACAAGGTCACACTCCGCGCCGTCTGGAAAGACGACCCCCGGAAAACGGCCACCTCGACGTTGAACGTTCGTGTCACCGACGGGCAGTTCGTCGGTTACGATCCGAAGTTCAAACTGTTGACTCAACGTGGAAAACCGCTCGGCCCAATCACCGGCTCGTACCGCGGCCAGTTGATCTTCAAGGGCATCGGTACGCCGCGGGAATCGTTGCTCCACGGCCAACAGCAGTGGGACGCCGCAATTGCCGATGAGGACAATCCGGACTACGGCTTCCACTGGTGGGAATCGCTGACCGAGGCCGAACTCGACGCCGACTATGCGTACCTCCAGCGGTGCGGCTGGCGGATGGTGCATCTCTGTTCGGCTTGGCTGTGGTGGCCCCGGTTCGACGCCGCCGGCCGGCTCTCACCCTATTACGCCGAGCATTTGGCCAAGGTGTGCGAGGTGGCCGGGCGCCACGGGCTGTACGTCCACCTGGCGGTGAGCCATTATCCGCTGGGCCGCGAGAGTCCAACCTACGCCCGGTATGTCGAAGCAGGATACAAACTCAGCGATTACGAAGACGCGCAATCCAAGTTCTTCCAGATGTTCGGTGACTATCTGGCCCAGCTTGCAGCCGTGCTGCGCGACGAGACGATCATCTCGGGCTTTACGGCCTCCGGCGAGGGAGACAGGACTTGCGGCAAGCTTTTTGTCAACATGGTTCACGATAGGCTCACGGCTGATGACCGTAATCACCTGTTTCTTTGCGAACCTTTCAATGCGATGACCAAGAATCCGAACTACTACCGCGAAACCGGCTGGAAACCGCAGGTGGGCGGCATGCGAACCTATCCTATCGAACGGCCAGGGCCACGGACGCCCGAGATCGGCGCGCAATGGGCACAGCCACCCGAAAGCATCGGCGTGCAATTCAAGCTTGCGGCAATCGGCGACTTGTTCATGGGCGAGGGGTGTTTTTACGGCAGCGCGCCGGGCAGTGAGCCTCAGTACATGAACGTCGACAGGCCGATCGATTGGTATCGGGAGCAAGTCCGCGAGACGATCTACACCGGACTGGCCCATCGCAATCCGATCCTGCTCACCTGGGAAGAGCGGGTCGTCGAGGATGAACGAGTGGTTTTCGAGCGAGTGCGTCGGGCGGTGGATTGGTCGAAACCTTTTAAGACCCCACGGCTTGCCATCCGCATCGGTCCGGAATTGATGTGGCCGATGAAAGGCCGGGCTTCACTGTTCCGCTACGAGAAAGTGCTGTCGAAAATCCCGCTGGAGTGCGCCTACGTCTGGCAGGACGATCCGGTCCCGGCCGGCACATTGTTCACAATCGACGCGCGGGAACCATTCCGTGAACTGGCGTTTGTTTCCGATGGCGGCACGCTGCCCGATGCACTCAAGGCGGAGATGCCGCTACGGCTGCCTGAGGGTTTTGCGGCAAACTACTCCTGGAGCGAGGACCGGCGAACGTTGCTGGCCCTTATCCGAAGGACAAGTCCACAGCATGAGAATTCGGACAAGATCGTGCTGCAGAACTTCCCGGCCGGCAAATTGTCTCTTCGGCTTTTTGACCTCGCCGCGAAAAGAATTGCATTACAAGAAGAGTTTAAGAGTACCATGACTTTGCAAGTACCACGGGAAGGACGCCATTTCTTCCTGTTGGTTAACACCCCGGGGTGATGACGTGGATCCACTCAGTCTGGAACCGATTACCGTCGGCCGGGTCGATCTGGCAGTGATCGCCGTCTATCTGGTCGTAATTGTCGTGGCGGGTGTTTCCCTCACGCGGCTGTCTTCCCGTAATATCGATTCGTATTTCCTCGGCGGCCGCAATATGCCCTGGTGGCTCCTTGGGCTGTCCGGCACCGCTTCCTATTTCGATGTTACGGGCGTGATGTGGACGATCGCCTTTTTCTACATCATGGGTCAGCGGTTCTTGTGGATTCAATGGGAATGGGGATTCATTACGATGGCCTGTTTCGCCGCCTTCATGGGAAAGTGGCTCAGGCGCAGCAAGGTGATGACCGGGGCGGAGTGGATGGTCATCCGTTTCGGTGATGGGCCGGCGGGCCAATTCGCCCGAACTGCCTATGCCGTCATGGCCGTGGTGGTTGCCGTTGCCTTCATCGGTTTCGCCGAATATGGGTGCGGCCAGTTCTTCCACGTCTTCGTCCCGCAGTTTTCGCCTCACACGCTGGCCATCACGCTGATGGGGCTGCCGGCCATCTACACGATTACCGGCGCACTGTCCGGCGTAGTTCTGACCGGCATGATTCAGTTCTTTTTGATCCTGCTGGGGTCGGTGGTCCTGATTGCGATGGCCCGGGGGATGAGTTCTTACGAAGCCCTGGCTGCCGAAGTTCCGGCCGAGTGGTTCGGCTTTACGCCAATGTGGTCTTGGGACCACCTGTGCAACTGGGAGATGACTTCCGGCTACCGCCTGTTTCTGCTGCTTTCGATTGTTTGGGTGGCCAAGGGGTTGTTTCTTTCTCTCGGGGGGCCGCAACAGCTCTACGACATGCAGCGGTTCCTGGCGGCACGCAGTCCGCGCGAGGCCGGCAAGGCCGGAATGCTCTGGGGTGTGGCAATGACGCCCATGTTCATGGTCTCGGCCGCGGTCGGCGTGATCGGCCTGATCAAATGGGGCGGCAACCTGCCACATCCCGAAAAGCTCTATCCCGTGGTCATCGGAACCATGCTGCCGGTGGGGATCAAAGGGTTGGTGCTGGCTGGGCTGCTCTCGGCGTTCATGTCGACTTTCTCTTCGACCGTCAATGCGGGAGCGTCCTATCTGGTTCGCGATGGATACCAGCAATTCCTTAGACGCAAAGCCGGCAGCCGCGAGTTGATTTGGGCCAGCCGCGGCGCCAGCCTGCTGTTAATCGTGGCCGGCATTCTGGTGGGAATGCAGGCAAAACATATCGACACGATCTTCGCCTGGATAATGATAATCCTGGGCACGGCCGTTCTGATGCCCAACGTCTTGCGTTGGTTCTGGTGGCGGTTCAACGGTTGGGGATACGCGGTCGGAACCCTGTTTGGCGTGGGTTCTGCCATCGTCTCGGCGATTTGGTTTGCCGACGTACCGGTCTATGTGAGCTTCTTCGTACTTTTGGCGATCAGCGTCCTCACGTGCGTAATCGCTTCCGCGGTGACCCCACCCACCGAACTTGACACGCTCAAGGATTTCTACCGCCGGATCCGGCCACCCGGTGCGTGGGGACCGGTCAAGGCGGCCGTCCTGGCGGAGGACCCCGACACGCCCAGCGATTCGTTCGCCAACGACCTGCTTTCCGCCGTGATCGCCGGTGCGGGCCTGCACTGTCTGTTCATGTCAAGCTGCTATGCCTGCACCAAGCAGTGGACAGCCTTTGTTCTGACTCTCGTGGCGGTCGCTCTTTGTGCCGTTATCTTGTATTTCACCTGGTACAAGAGCTTGCCTGAGGAGAATGAAGGCATGGCGATTGACTGACTGTCTCAAACTCCAGGCGTCACCTTGTATCAATCGGCCTCCCGGGTCTGCTGCCGAAACTCCACGATGCCGGTCTCCCAGGCATGTACGTCCGCCGGCAAGTGCCGTTTTCCCGGGGTTTTGCGAATTGTTGGGCATTTGGACGTATGCTTCAGCCGTCCATAAATTCCCGCCGGCCGACATGTGCGGTTGCAAGTTGTTATGTACCCTCAACTTACAGCACCGGGTCATGGCGATCTTACCTTGCCGAAGCTCTTGTCAAGGGGAGTTTTCTTGCGACATTCGCCGCTGTAACTCTCCACGCCACAACGAGTTACTGCACTTTCTGAAAACTGTTTCAGGTTAGGTGGCCAACGTCATGAGGCTTTTGGCTAGATCGATGATTTTTCG
>JAUWJC010000640.1 GCA_030607895.1 Pirellulales bacterium | reverse complement strand
ATGCGTTGTTGGGTAGTTCACAATCCCAATAGCATGCGGGAGTGTCCGCCTTTTCACCAAGAGAGATTATTCACAAAATCATCGATTCAAGTGCTAGCATGCCTGGCACGCTTTGGGATCAGACCCGACTCGCGGTTGCCGCCCGTCTTGTCGTTGGTACCCCAGCAGGTATTTGACATTCGTGCCCGGCAGTAGGTAGTATGTGATTCCGTCGCCAACTGTTAAGCCGACGCGGCCACGCGGCGCAATTCTCCGGGCGTGGCCGCCGGGGCTAAACAATTGCCGACGGACGTTTTTCCCACCCCGTTCACTCACCTTTTTCACACCCCAAGGAGCCCGTCATGACCACAGTCGATCGACCCAACCACCGCCGCGCGACCGTTACCCGGTCCACATGGGCTTTTGCCTTGGCCATTATGTTTCTGAGCACGTCGGCCTTGGCCAAGGAGACCAGCCAGAACATGGCCTTGGGGAAGAAGTACGCGATTAGCCCGCGTCCCGGCTACACTCCCTGCACCGATCCGCAAGACACCACCCAACTGCCCGACGGCAAACTAACAGAGGGTTACTTCTGGACTCAGAAGGGGACCGTCGGCTGGACCCGCCCGCGATATGCGACAATTACCGTGGACCTGGGACGCCCGGAGCCGATCGGCGGTGTGTCGTTTCGCACGGCGGCCGGGGCGGCGGGTGTCTGCTGGCCGGCGATTGTCCGAATACAAGTCAGCGACGACGGCAAAAACTACCGCGACGTGGGCGACCTGGTGGCAATGGATCACGACCGGGCCGGGCCGTGGCCGAAAGGATATGCCGTCCGCCGGTTGGCTACCTCCAAGTTGCGCACTCGAGGCCGCTTCGTGCGATTCGTGGCCGTGGCTACCGGACCATATCTGTTTGTCGACGAGGTGGAGGTCCTGCGCGGGCCGGACGAGCTACTGCAAAAGGAGCCGGGCGGTCAGCCGATCGGCGATCTCGAGTCGCACTTCGTGAAATGGCGGATCGGGGCGACCGTGCGGCACCGGTTTGAGAACGACCTGGCCGCCGCGCGGGAGGCCGTCACCGGCGCCAAGCTGGATGAATCGACAAAGAAAAGGCTGCTGGACAGTCTGACCGAGGCCGCCAAGGCACTTCAAGAGAACCTGCCCTCGCCGGACAAATCATTTCGGGCCGTGCTGCCGTTCGGCGAGGCACACGCGCGGGTGTTTCGCATCCATGCCGAGTTGTGCCGGGCGCTTGGCCAGCCCGCACTGAGTGGCTGGGTACCCTCGACGTGGGACCCGGCCGAGTTGTTCATCGTGCCACCCACCTCTTCAACGACTGCCATCGAGGTGCACACGATGCGTGGCGAATATCGCGCGGCCGCGTTGAATCTATCCAACAGCACGGACCACCCAATGCAGGTGAGCGTAAGTTTCGACGGACTACCAGGCTCGCCAACGCCCGAGTACGTTACCGTTCACGACGTAACGTGGACCGACACAATCGAGGGCCGGCCGGTGGCCGCCGCGTTGCCGGAAGCGAAGCGTGAGGGTATGGGTTGGTCGATCAACGTTCTGCCGGGCTTGACCGCTCAGGTGTGGTTTACTTTCCACGTTAAGAGTCTACCGGCGGGCAAGCACGGCGGCCGCATCGTGGTGGGGCCCCAAAAAACGCCACGGTTAAATTTACCCCACCCCCCCCCGGGTTGTTGCCCAAAAAAAAAACAGCTAGCAGATT
>JAUWJC010000532.1 GCA_030607895.1 Pirellulales bacterium | reverse complement strand
TGCCGCAGTCTATCCAGTCGGTGCCGCCGGCATAGCGGTAGACAGGACAAGGGTCGTAGCCATCTCCCACTTCAAAACTGCCGGCATAAAGGTCACCTTGGTAAACGATCAGCGAAGACAAAACGGTATTGCCAGGCCGACCACAATCAGTCCACTCTGAATCCAGGTGGCCGTCGTCTACGCCGAATAGAATGTTCCTTGAATTAGCGTGAGTAACCGTTACGCCCATATTATTCATGAGGGTAAAATTCAATCCCTTGCGTGTGGCAGGATCGAATTTACTGATGATATCGCCCAGGAAATCGCGCAGGTTTTCATCCGTATAAACCCAGGCTGCAATTGAAAAATCCCCCTCTCCAAAATCTAAACGATTATTGTCCGCCACTTCAATGAAAGCATCAATGCCGTTAAATGTTGCCGCCTTCCCGACCTTGCCACTCCGCTTCGTATCCTGAAATTGCACACCATGGTTCGTTCCGTGATTGGCGTTCCCCGATGAGTCCGCAAAATGACCGGCCAGTTTCCACTATCCGACCAGCCCCTTGTCAAGACTGGATTGATCGTCTGCTCCATACGATAGACTCACCATTCCAATCATCAGAAACAAATGGACGATACCGCTCACAGAAATCATTATTTGCAGCACCATTGCGATGCTCGCGACCGTTGCCAGGGCCAAGCGCGATAGAACATTGTTGCGGTTCATCATCATCTCCAATCTTGAAGCGACCATGTCTTAGTCGAACATCCAGAAGCAGATAACTACATTCTAACGCGCGGGTCAGTTGGTGTGTCAATCAGATTTTGCGTAAATCCATTCAGGTTTTGCGTCACCGGTTGTTGAACCGGCCCGCGGGAAAGGCCATAATGGAGTGGTTGGACGCCGGGGGGCAGGTGGTTCGGTGCGTGCCGCTTGCGGCTTCGCAACCCGCGGTGAGGACACCGCGGCTCGGAGGGCCGCCAACACTCCAACGAGCAAGAGTGGTCACGGGTGCCGGGGGGGTGCCCGATGCGAAGCCGCAAGCGGCTTGTCCGAGAATACCGGGCCGACACGGCCCGGCTCTGGAAGGAGTTGCCGCCGATGAGCGAAACGCCGCACGTGGCGCTTCTGATCGAGACTTCGCGCTCGTTCACTCGGGCGATGTTGCAGGGCGTCAGGCGCTACATCTCCGAGCACGGGCCGTGGTCGGTGTATATGGAACTGCGGGCGCTGGAGTCGAGGGTGCCGCCCTGGCTGAAAAACTGGCGCGGCGATGGGATAATCACACGCAGCAACTCGCAGGCGATGGTCGACGCGGTGATCGAGACGGGCGTGCCGGCCGTCGAGGTTCGGGCAACGAAGCTGAAGCACAATCTGCCATTCATCGGGGTCGACAATCGGGCGATGGGCCGCATGGTCGTCGAGCACCTGATGGAGCGCGGGTTTCGGCGCTTCGGCGTGTACGAACTCGACACGGAAGATTACTTCCAAGAACGCCGCGACAACTTCGTCGATACGGTCCAGCAGGCCGGCTATTCGTGCGAGGTGTATCGCGCCAGCCGGCACCGCGAAAGACCGGCTGCCTGGGAGCGAAATCAGAACGAACTGGCCGACTGGGTGGCCCGGCTTCCAAAACCGATCGGCCTGCTGGCTTGCACCGACCAGTTGGGGTTCTGGCTGTTGGACGCATGCAACCGGGCGGGCGTGTCGGTGCCGGAAGAGGCGGCCGTGGTGGGCGTGGAAAACGACGAGTCGCTCTGCACGATGTCCAGCCCGCCGCTTTCCAGCGTGCAGTTCAACGGACAACGGCTCGGCTACGAAGCGGCCGCACTACTGGCGCGGCTGATGAACGAGCCGAAAAAGGGACCAGGTTTAATTTGTGCGAAGCACCCTCCGGGCCGTTCCGGCAAATTAAACCTGGTCCCTTTTTCGGCCCCGCTCTTCGTACCGCCACTGGGGATCGTCACCCGGCAGTCGTCCGACGTCGTGGCGATCGAAGATGAAGACCTGGCCGCCGCGCTTCGGTTCATCCGTCGGCACGCCTGCGAAGGCATTACGGTCGAGGACGTGGTGGAACGGATCGCAATGTCGCGAAGCGCCCTTGAGCGCCGGATTCGCCCACTATTGGGTCGAACCGTCCAGGCCGAAATTATGCGAGTCAAGCTCAACCGCGTAAAAGAACTGCTGCTCGAAACCGATCTGCCGCTGGCGGCCATCGCCCACAAGGCCGGGTTCCAACACCCGCAATACATGGCCGAAGTGTTCAAGCGGGAACTGGGCCAAACGCCGGGCGAGTTTCGCGCCGAATCGCGCGGGTAATGATGGTGACGTCCGCGCGGACTTAAAGCAGTTCGAGAAATCCCTCGACCGTTAGTCCGGCGTCATTCAGTATGCTTCGCAGAGTACCCTTACGAACTCGGCGATGGTCGGGAACAACGACGCGAGCAGGAGGCATGTCTCGGCGGAGCACCATGTGGCTGCCGCGCTGACGGCGAAAAACGAAGCCGGCACGCTGCAAAGCGATTCGAACCTGGCGTCCAGACAAGTCGGTTGGAAGCTTGGCCATTAAGCCGGACTTTCAACTTCGATAGTCTCTCGCCCCACTTCCGTCGGAATCTCCTCGCCCGACTCGATGCAGTCCTCGATGTAAACCATGATCGCCTCGCGGATATTCGCCACCACTTCAGGCCGCGTATCGCCCTGGCTGACACATCCGGGTAACGAGGGCACGGTGGCTACGAACCCACCATCCGATTCCTGTTGAAGGATAACCGTGTAGCTCATTTGCATCTCCACGGCAACTGATTGCGAACGACTCTTGTGAACTGGCGGATAAAAGCTAAGTTCAGTCTATCCGGATCAATGCCTCTTGGCAAGTGAAGCGAAAACGGAGCGAAAAACCATCGTGGCTGGACGCGGAAGCCCTTACTCCGCCTTCGTCGCCAGGTAGCGGCTCAGCGCCGTGATGTTGTTGATAAACGTGCGGCAGTCGATCACGCGCGTGGTTGTATCGTCCGGGCCGAGGTACTTCTTCATGTCGCCGTCTTCCACCCAGCGCCCTTGATCGTCCACGACGGACGCGCCATCGGAGCCACTGGTCACCGGCGGCCCCGTTTCGCCGTTACCGTTGACGGGGGGGGGG
>JAUWJC010000090.1 GCA_030607895.1 Pirellulales bacterium | reverse complement strand
CCCGCATTTGAATCAGGCCACAACTGATAACTGACAACTGATAACTGACTACTAACCACTGCGTCACAAACCCTGCGTCACAAACCCTGCGTCACAAACCCGCAATCTATGGCCGCGTCGAGTATATCAGCTTCCACTACCTGGAGACGTTACCGACTCAAAACTGACTGCTGATTGGCCAAGTGTCAGCATTAGTCGGCCACCCAACTATACAACACGAGGGGGAAAGGTCTCCCAATGGTAGTAGACAGCGTTTTTCGCCTCGGAAGCTCCTTCGCCCTGTCCCAGGAGGTTTCGAGGCGAAAAACGCGGCCCAATTCGTGGGAACTTACCGCTCTAAAACCCCATTGGTGGTGGCCGACTAATGCTGACACTTGGCCGCTGATTGCTGAAAGCTGATTGCTGAAAGCTGATTGCTGAAAGCTGATTGCTGAAAGCTGACTGCTGAAAGCTCTGTCCCCGAAAAGCGCGACCTTCACCCGTGCCGAGTATATAAAGCCTTTCCTACCATGATGATCGACGTGATCGGAAATGGCAACCATGATCCATGAGAGGAAAAGCGGCAGTAAGCTACATTTTCATTGCAAGACGTTCTACTGGGTCAATGCCGAGGCGGAAATGGGTTCCAAGCAAGACAGGCAGCCAACTCCCGAGCAGCGGAATGCGTTCCGCTTTCCGGTCACCAGCCTGGAGCAGGAAGCCGTGCTGAAGATAGGCTGGTCGGACGTGCCGGTGCGACTGATAAACGAGTCGGCCGGCGGCCTGGCGGCCCAGGTCGACCGACTGCCGAAGGTGCAAGTGGACGACGTGGTTCGCCTGCGGACCTCGGCGGGCCAAATTGAGGCGAAAATCGCCCATATTACCAAGGAACGTTCGCCGGACGGCGATGTGCAAGCCAACCTGAAACAACAGCAGCCGCCCGTGCAAATCTACCGCATAGGGCTGGAACGACTTGAAGAGACAGAGCCGTGGGAGCACGAGAAGCACCGCTTTGGCCTTCTCGCCCGGCTGCGGCAGACGAACCTGGTGCCTTCGCCTGTTGTGCTGATGATTATGCTGATAACCACGTTGTTGGTCGGCATGATATTTCCGATTGTAATGCTTGCTTCGCTCTTGTACTTCGATCCGCCGCTGGCCAAACGGGTGGTTGAGTGGAGTTTTCAGCAGATGGCCGCAATAAATGTCGAAGATCAGATCCCCGGCCTGTTGGCCGATTCGCACGCCCCGCAATCTCTGGTACTTGGACATCTGCCCGAGGCGACCGCCCTGCTGTCTCCCAAGGTTGGCAAAAAGCTTTCCCTAAGTGAGCCCCAGCAGCGGCAGATGCGCCAGATCGTGCAGGTCACTAACGACGCACTCCGGCAGATCGACCGGCACGACAAGTCGTCCCGCCGTTTTCAGACACGCGCGGCGTTGTGCAAGGAAGCTCGACGTCAGATGCTCGATGTGCTGACGCCCGAACAACAGGCTCGCTGGAAGGAACTGCAAGGCAGCGGTCTGTAAGCAAGTAGGGTGGGCAATGCCCACCGGCCGAATCAGCAATCACATTTGGTGGGCAATGCCCACCCTACAACGCGCCTTGTTTCGTGCTAGGTTTTCATTGTGGGGAACTGCCATGAGTACCGAGCAAATCGACCAGCCGCAGCGCGATCGGCGGTCTGCGTATCGCTGTCCCGCTCCCGCCTCGCACCAGGAAGCGACGCTCAAGACCGAGCAGGAGGAGTTTCCGGTCCAGTTGCTTGACGAGTCGGCCGTCGGATTTGCCGTTCGCATCCAGGGACCTTTGAGCGTGGAGGCCAACGACGTCGTCCGGCTCCGCACGATCTCCGGCTGGTTTGAGGTCCGAGTGGCCAACGTGGCGGAGGAACCGGCGGCCGAGAGCGATCTGGAGGCAGGGGAAAGCGACGACCGGCAAAGCAGCGATCCGCCCGCGCCGACGTTCCGATTGGGCCTCCATCGACTCAAGGACGTGGACCCCTGGGACGAGCCGGCTGCACGCACCTCCTGGTTCAACCGCCTGCCGCTGGTGAGCCTGACTTCGCGGGAGAATCCACTTGTACTGTTCGGGTTTGGGGCCATCGTGTTAGGCGGGGCGATTGTGCTTGCTGCCGTGTTCTTTCCGCGGGGTTCGGACAGTCCGGTGACGAAGTGGAGCAATCGGCTGTTCAAGTCCAGCCGCTCCGCATCTTCCTCGCAAAACCTGTTGCCTCCCCGGCTGACCAAGCAACTTTCCAAAATGGGCCGCTCGGCCGTCAAGGCAATTCCTTCGAGCATCGTGCCCGACGCGGCAGCAAGAGGTTCGGCCCCCGCGACCGGCACCGCCAAGCAAGTGTCCGGCGGCGGCAACGGCAAGAGCAGCTTGCACGGCACGATACGCCGTTTCTCCGGAGCAACGGTCTTCACGCTGCCGGATGTCGTCAAGGAGTTGTCGCTCACTGATACCCAGCAAGCGGAAATCAAAAAAATCATCGACGCCAGCAGCGAAGCCTTGCAACACATCGAGCGGCATTGGACCGCCGGCAGCCGCCGACAGCGGGCTAAAACACGCACCATGGTCCATGACGAAGCCCGCCGACGCGCGCTCAAAGTGCTCACCGCCGATCAGCACGATCAGTGGAAAAAGCTGCACGCAGCAAGCAGTGATCAGTGATCAGTGATCAGTGGTCAGTGGATAGTGGTCAGTGGGTAGTGATCAGTGGGTAGTTGCGGACGGTCGTCTTCTTGTTCTGACCACTGCCCACTATCCACTGACCACTAATCACTATCCACTGACCACTAATCACTATCCACTGGGGCCACTAACCACTGCTTACTTCGGGACGTAGGGGACGGCTTCGTTCGCCTGCAGCGGGCAACTCCGGCGGTCGATAGGTTGAGGTGGTTGGGTGGGGCTTCAGACCGTGTTGAATTCTGCCGGCAATGAACGTTTTGCTACCAATTCTGATTGTAGCGATCGGCCTGGATGCATCCACGCAAGACCGCTACCCGGAGGCGACGCAGGTTTTCCACTGCGAGTTCGGCCGCTCGTGGGATGAGAACTACGACGATTGGCCCGACGGCTGGACCCGGCGACGCGGCCCGGGATTTCCGCGCTACGTCAAGATTCATATTACGGGCGAAGCGCCCCGTCGCGAATCCGCGGCCGGCCCGCGGTGCCTGCGAATCGATCTGGACGGCAGCGGAGCGGTGGCCTACAGCCCGCCCATCGAGATCGGACCGTTTTACGGCTACGTCGTCCAGAGCTACCTCAGGACAGAGGGTCTTGAGCACAATCGGGCGTTTCTTTCCCTCACTCTGCTGGACGCCGATCGGTGCCGCCTGGAGACGTACTACTCGCAAACGATCGGCAACTCGCAAGGTTGGAAAAAGCTCCGCCTGGGCCCCGTTTCGCCCCGAAGTGAAAACGTGCGGCAGGCCGTAATCGGGTTGCACCTGGAGCCGGGTAACCGCGTGGACATGCACGGGACTGCATTGTTCGACGATATCTACCTGGGCCGACTCCCGCGAATGTCGCTCTCGGCCAACAGCCCGCACCACGTCTACTGCCGGTCGGACAAGGTCGAGATCACCTGCCGGGCGTCGGGCTTCGCGAACAAGAACCAAGTAGTAACATTCCTGTTGGAAGACGCTTGGGGGCATCGATTGGCGCGGGTCGAGCGGCTGCTGAAAACCAACGCGGTCACTTCCAGCGGACCGAAAAAGGGACCAGGTTTAATTTGTGCGAAGCACCCTCCGGGCCGTTCCGGCAAATTAAACCTGGTCCCTTTTTCGGCCACGACCACCTGGGAACCACCTGTTGCCGGCCCGGGTTTCTACCGCGTCCGTGCGATGATGAAAGGACACGAGGCGTCTCCCCACCGGCACGAGTTGACCTTGGCAGTCGTCCAACCGCGGCGAGCTTCGCCCGACAGCGAGTTCGGCTGGACCTTATCCCACGGTGGCAAACCGCTGCCGATTACCCCGCTCGGCCAACTGATCGGACAAGTGGGTATAAGCCGCCTGAAATATCCCCTCTGGTACGACGAGAAGCCGGACGGAGCCGAAAAAGGGACCAGGTTTAATTTGCCGGAACGGCCCGGAGGGTGCTTCGCACAAATTAAACCTGGTCCCTTTTTCGGCCCTGCACCCGACGTTGTTGAGAAACTGATCGCCTTCGGCGAGTGCCTTGACGAACAGGGGATCGAATTGGTTGGCATACTGAACCGGCCGCCGCGGGAACTCCGAAAACAGTACGCCAAGTCGAAGTCGCTGCTGGCCGCCGAGATATTCTCGCCCGACCCCGAAGTGTGGTATCCCTCGCTGGAACCAGTGATGACACGGCTGGCTACCCGCGTGCGATACTGGCAATTGGGCCAAGACATGGATACCAGCTTCGTCGGCTACCTGAACCTCTCCGAGAAGCTCACCCAAGTCAAGGCCGAGTTGGACCGCATCGGGCAGGGCGTTAAGCTGGGAATCGGCTGGGGCTGGATGAACGAGTTGCCCGAGGCCGCTGGAGGCAAAGGGCCGTGCGGGTTCCTGGCCCTTTCGGCCGAGCCGCCGCTGACGCACAAGGAGTTGGGTACCCACTTGGACGCCACAAAAGGTGCGAATCTCCAGCGTTGGGTTGCCCTTGTGGCACTACCGCGAGGCCAACATCCCCTCGAAACCCGCACGGTAGACCTGGTGCGGCGAATGATGACCGCCAAAATACACGGCGCCGAAGGCATCTACTTTGCCGAGCCGTTTGGCACCAGCCGCGGGCTGATGAACGACGACGGCACGCCCGGCGAATTGCTCTTGCCTTGGCGAACCGTCGCCTTGGCGCTGGGCGGAACGGAATACCTGGGTAGCATCACGCTGCCGCGCGGCAGCCAGAACCACGTCTTCGCCCGCTCGGGCAGTGCCGTAATGGTGGTCTGGAACGAAAAGCCTACCGAGGAGGTTATCTACCTGGGAGAGCAAGTCCGGCAAGTCGACCTCTGGGGCCGGGGCACCGTGCCTGCCGTCCGAGAGCACCGTCAGGTAATCGAAGTCGGGCCGCTCCCCTCGCTGGTTGCCGGACTTAACGAGCCGATCGCGCGCTGGCGAATGGACTTCGCCTTCACGCACGACCGAATCCCGAGTATCTTCGGCCAAAGGCACCAGAACGGTTTTTGCCTGAAGAACCATTTTCCACCCCGACATCTGGAAAGCGGGGCGGTAGGTCGAGCCAAATTGATTACCCCCGACGTCTGGAAAGTCGATCCGAAAGAGGTGCCTTTCCAACTGGCCGACGGCGAACGGCGGAAGTACAATTTCGAGATCATGCTGCCCTACAACGCCAGCAGCGGGCGGCACGAGATACGTGTCGACTTCGACATCAAGGCCCAGAAGGAGTACCGCTTCAGCGTCTACCGCCGAATGGACGTAGGGCTGGGCGATGTCCGCTTCGACATCGTCACCCAACTCAGCGACGCGGGAGAACTTGAGGTCCGGCAGCGGATGGTCAACAAGACGGACAAGCCGGTCAGCTTCCGCTGCCAGTTGTTCGCCCCCGACCGGCAGCGGATGAAGACACAGATCATCGGACTCAAGCAAGGTTCCGATCTGAAAACCTATCGAATTCCCAAGGGAAAAGAACTCATCGGAAAAACCCTGTGGCTGCGCGCCGAGGAGATGGACAGCCCGCGGATGTTCAACTACCGATTCACCGCGGCAGAGTAAATACTCAAACTGTAAGGAGGGGAGTCCGAAAATGGGGACTGGCTCCGTCACGGGCTGGTTTTTTCGGGAGTTTTCGGCATGCCGACGGTGCCTGTCCCCTTTTTCGGACGGGCCCCTTTTTCGGACGGGCCCCTTTTTCGGACGGGCAATACCGAGCACCGTGGAAAAAGGGGACAGGCACCTCGCGGCTACGGTTTTCCCTACAATTCGGGCCGATATCGGCTCGGAGCCAGTCCCCATTTTCCACTGACAACTCCCTTCTTTGCACATGATAACCGTCAAGCATCTGGCCGATTTCCTGGAGCAGTTCGCCCCGGCTGCCTTGGCCGAGGATTGGGACAATGTGGGGCTGTTGGTCGGCGATCCGGATCGACCCGTCCGCCGGCTGATGACTTGCCTGACGATCACGCCCTCCAGCGCGGCCGAGGCAATCGACCGGGGTGCCGACCTGATCGTTGCCCATCATCCGCTCCCCTTCCATCCACTGAAACGGCTAACCACCGAGACGACTGCCGGCCGATTGCTTCTGGACCTGATCGCCGCGCGGATTGCCATCTATAGTCCCCACACGGCGTTCGACTCGGCCCGACAGGGTATCAACCAGCGGCTGGCCGAGGGACTGGAATTGCAGGAAATCAGCCCGTTGGTACCCGGCGACGAGGACCTGGGGGCCGGACGCCACGGACGGTTAGCCGAGCCGGTCGCGCTGGGGGAATTGGTCGATCGGGTCAAAGGGTTCCTGCGAATCGACCGGCTGCAATGCGTGGGCGATCTTCAGCGGACGGTTCAGACGGTGGCGGTGGCTTGCGGCGCGGCCGGTGAGTTTCTTGACGCGGCCAGACAGACCCAGTGCGACTGCATGGTGATCGGTGAAACCCGCTTCCACACTTGCCTGGAGGCCGAAGCGGCCGGCATGGCCTTACTTCTGCCGGGCCATTTCGCCAGCGAGCGGTTCGCCGTCGAGTGCCTGGCCAAGATTCTCGCCCAACAGTATACTGCCGTGGAAGTCTGGCCCAGCGGCCGGGAACGCGACCCAGTCGGATTTGCCTGATTGTCTCATCGCTGGAGTTGCGGGCGGCGAAGAAAGAATTTCCGGAAAATTCTCTTCAGCCTACTTCCCAAGATCGGACAAATACGCTTTCATGTGTGTGAGGCGGGATTGGATAACGCATTCTCCGATTGAACCGACCTGAATCCAACGCTGCCGACGGATCGTTCAATGCTCTGAGAAAGGATTCGGTTCGATGAGCACAAGCGTTTCTTTACGGGCGTCGACCAGAACGGGCGGTGGTCGAATGCGGGTTGTGCCGGCGGTTGCGGGTAACCACGCGGCCATATACCGCCTGCTGAGGGCCATCTTCCAGGGCCCCTCGCGCCGCGAGTACAAAACGTCGCTGGAAGACCCCTTCTACGAGCCGCACGACCGCCTGCTGGTTAAGTGCGGTCCGCGGATCGTCGGTCACGCCCATCTGACCCGTCGGGTGATGCAATTCGGATCGCTTGAACTGCCCGTCACCAAGTTGGGATGGCTGGGCGTTCTGCCCGAGCTGCGCGGCCGGGGGCTCGGACACCGGCTGTTGGACGCAGCCGAAGACCAGATGGCCCAAGACGGTGCGTTGTTGGGGTTTCTGCGGACCAGGATTCCCCATTTCTTTCGCCCAACCGGTTGGGTGCTTTGCGGCCGCTACAGCCGCTCGGAGGCGCCGGCCCGATCGGTGCTTTGCGGGCTTCTGGACCGCGGCTTCCGACACTTGCACCGCCGTCGCCGGCGGCTGAATATCCGTCCTTGGCGTCGCATGGAGTTGCCGGCCCTGGTGCGGATTTACAATCAGAACCTCCACGGCACCTTCGGGCCGCTCCAGAGGAGCGAGGTATATTGGAGTTGGCTCATCCGCCGCGGGGCCTACGACCAACTGTACGTGGTCCTGGACGGCCCCGACCTGCTGGAGTTGGAGGAGAACCTTTCTCCGATCGTCGGTTATGCCGTCACGCGAGGTGATGAGATTGTCGAGATTCAAACCGCTCCGGATCATCGACCGGCGGCGGCCCATCTGTTGGCCCGGGCGTGCGGCGACGCCATCGAACGCGACTACCAGAGGATCGTGCTGCATGCACCGCCCAAACATCGCTTGCACAAGCTGTTCCGATCGGCCGGCGGCCGGCAGTACTACGACGAGACCGATCGGGGTGAAGTCATCATGGCCAGGTTGCTCGATCCGCCCGAATTGCTCCGCCGGATGGGACCCGAGCTGCGCCGCCGCGCCGAAGAGAACAATCTGCCCCCATCGGTCGAACTGGGACTGCTGGCCGAGGGCAGCAAGTACCATCTGACCGTCAACCGCCGGGCGGTCGAAGTTACTACAGGCAAGATCGGCCGGAGCTACCTGCGGCTAAGCGAGGCCGACTTCACCCGGCTGTTGCTGGGCCACATCGATTGGAAACAAGCGCTCATCGAGCGATGCGTGGAGACTTCCACGGCGTCGGCTCTGAAGATCGGCCGCGCGCTGTTTCCCCGATTACCCCTATGGCGCCCCCCGTTGGACGACCTGCCGGCATAACGCAAAATCACACGAAAACGACCGGCCGAATCAAACAAAAGTCCCGAATCACATGAAAACGCCCGGTGGTTGAGCGCAGCGAAACCCCGGGGTTTCGGTGCGCTCAACCACCGGGCGTTCCTTTCGCTTCTTCAATAGACAACTACCTTCCCATCGCCGCCTTCGCCTGGGCCACAACGTTCTCGACCGCGAAGCCGAAGTGTTTTAGCAACACCTTGAACGGGGCAGACTCGCCGAAACCGTCCATGCCGATGAACCGGCCGGCCGGGCCGATGTACTTGCTCCAACCGAGTTCCACTCCCGCCTCGACACCCACCCGGGCCGTTAACCGCGGCGGCAATACCGACCGGCGGTACTCCTCCGATTGAGCATCGAACAGCTCCCAACTCGGCAGGCTCACCACGCGAGTCTTGATGCCTTCGGAAGCCAACCGCGTCTGGGCATCCAGGCAAAGCGACAACTCGCTGCCGGTGCCGATCAGTATCACCTCGGGTTGGCCGCCCGCGGCGTCGGATACCACGTAGCCACCCCGCTGCAATCCCGAGGCCGGAGCATACTTCGAGCGGTCCAGCGTGGGTAGATTCTGCCGAGTAAGCACCAGTGCGACCGGCCGATCGGTAAGCGACATCACCGTCCGATACGCTTCGGCCACCTCGTTGGCGTCGGCCGGCCGGATTACAACTACCCCGGGAATCGCCCGAAGTGCGGCCAACTGCTCGACCGGCTGGTGCGTCGGCCCGTCCTCGCCAACGCCAATCGAATCGTGGGTGAAGATGTAGAGCACCGGCAGCCCCATCATGGCGCCCAGCCGCATCGAGGGACGCAGGTAATCGGCAAACACAAAGAAGGTCGCCGCGTAGGACTTCAGGCCGCAAAGCGCCATGCCGTTGGCCATGGCCGCCATGGCGTGCTCGCGAATGCCGAAGTGGAAATTCCGGCCCGCGTAGTCGTCGGCCGAAAACTCGCCGGCACCCTCGAACGTCAGGTCCGACTTGTTCGACGGCGACAGGTCGGCCGACCCACCCAGCATCCACGGCACGCTGCCGGCCACCTGGTTGAGCACCTTGCCCGACGACGCCCGACTGGCCATCCCCTCGGCGTCTGGCAGGAACGTTTCGATGTCGGCGTCCCAGCCGTCGGGCAACTCGCTGCGGTGGATTTGGCCGATTTGCTGGGCCAGTTCGGGGTACTGCTCGGCGTATCGGGCGAACTCCGTATTCCAAGCCTCGCGCAATTGGCGGCCCTGGGTACCTATGCCATTGTTGAAGTGCTCGACGACCTCGGCGGGCACGCGGAAATGCTCGTCTTCAGGCCAGCCGTAGGTTGCCTTGGCCGCCCGGACTTCGTCCTTACCCAACGGGGCACCGTGCGCGCCGGCCGTGCCCTGTTTATTGGGCGCCCCGTAGCCGATCACGCTGCGAACCACGATTAGCGTGGGCCGGTCGGCCGTTTTCTTGAAAGTATCCAAACCGCCGCGCAACGCATCGAGGTTGTTGACGTCGTCCACCTCGACCACATTCCAGCCCAGGGCGGCAAATCGGGCCGGCACGTCCTCGCTGAAAGCCAGCGACGTGCTGCCTTCGATGGTAATTTTGTTGTCGTCGTAAATCCAGCAGAGGTTCGATAGCTTCCAGTGCCCGGCCAACGAGGCGGCCTCGGCACTAAGCCCCTCCATCAAATCGCCGTCACTGCACAACGCGTAAACGTCAAAGCCGAACAGATCAAAATCGGGCCGGTCGTAACGGGCGGCCATCCATCGGGCGGCTACGGCCATGCCCACGCTGCTGGCAATGCCCTGCCCCAGCGGCCCGGTGGTCATCTCCACGCCGCCGGTGTGCCGATACTCGGGATGACCCGGGCAGCGGCTGCCAAGCTGGCGAAACTCCCGAAGCGCCTCAAGCGACACGGCCGGCTCGTCCGACGCTTGGCCATCGTCGGCCAATTGCTTCACGCCCGCCAAGTGGAGCATCGAGAACAGCAGCGTCGAAGCGTGTCCGCAAGATAGCACGAACCGATCGCGGCCAGGCCAGGCCGGATCGGCCGGATCGTAGCGGAGCACCTCGTTAAAAAGCACGTAGCTTGCCGGGGCCAACGCCATGGGCGTGCCCGGGTGGCCGCTGTTGGCCGCCTGAACAGCGTCCATCGAAAGCGTGCGGATGGTGTCAATTGTGAGTTTCTGAATGTCGGTGGTCGCGTCAGCCATTTTCACTCCAAAATGCACAGGTATAAGCCATTTCAATGCCCCCCATCACGGTGTCGGGTTGGATGTTTTTCAAACCCCTGAGTGTAGATGCCCGATGCCGACTCGTCAACGCGGCCGCGCGGACGACGCGGACGGGTTAAGTAGGGGTTCAGTTGCGGATGTCCGTCGATCTAGTTAACATCTCGGCAGACTCGAAGGGCGCGCTGCGATGTCAATCAACTTCCACCCCAAGCCGGGAACAGTACTGATCTGCGATTTCAAGACCGGGTTCAAACCGCCGGAAATGGTGAAGAAGCGGCCGGTGGTGGTAGTGTCCAGGAAACACCGAGAACTAGCGACAGTCGTTCCACTATACTCGACGCGGTCACAAACTGCGGTTTTGGGATGGAGTTATCAGTTATCAGTAGTCAGTAATTGAGGCCTGGTTCAAAGCGACGAGTTCTTGGGTGACACGTGACAACCCATGTTAGCCCCGTCGCCTGCGACGGGGAAAGTAACGGAAACCGCCCCGTTTTCCGGTCGCAGGCGACCGGGCTAACTGTCACCCGCATTTGAAT
>JAUWJC010000246.1 GCA_030607895.1 Pirellulales bacterium | reverse complement strand
GCCGAAACGTCGAAACAGAGGTCGAACCAGAGGTCGAAACGCCAACTCACGATCGACACTTGCCGGATGGAACTGGCCGAGTTGGATACGCCCGTGTTGACTGGCGGCCGGGAGGGTTTCATCGCGGTTTACCTGGAGCGGCCTTCGGGCCGGATTGCCGGCGCGTGCGTTGTGGCCGAGGAGGCTTGCGAACTGATCGGGCCGCTGGCGCTGGCGATCGCCCGAAAGTGGTCGCCGGCCGCCCTGGCCGGCGTGATCCCCTGCCGGCCGAGCCACTTCGAGTTGCTCACGCAGCTTGCCGACCGTTGGGTCGACTCGCGGCCGTCGCGATGGGCCGCGCTTGTAGAGAAATGGCACGGCTGGCGAAGCCGGTCTTCGAACGCAACGAAACAGACGCCCGGTGGTTGCGCGCAGCGAAACCCCGGGGTTTCGCTGTGCTCAACCACCGGGCGTTTTTGCTTGACTGAGTTCCGCTCACTTCCCGTTGTCTTCGTCCTGCGGGCTTTCGATCGGTTCGATATCTTCGTGCGGATCAACAAATTCGATGGTTCCCGGCCGTTCTTCGGCCGAGAGCAACGGGCCGGCAATGCCGCCGGCCAGGCGACGCCCGGCGGCAATCGGCTCGCCCAGTTCCAACGGCATGGGTTGGGTCCCGGAGGCGTCTTCGTGATGCAGGTGGACGGTTCGAGTAGGGAAGGCGAAAGCGACACCCAATCCGTCGGCCAACTTCAGAATGTCGACGAACAGCCGATGCCGCTCGCGCAGTTCCATGGCCCAATCGGGACATTCGATGAAACAGTACAGCAGCACTTCCAGCGAGCTGTTGGTGAACTTGTTGAAGTAAACGTGGTAGTAGTCCTTCCGGGTATACGGATGCCGGCGAATCAGTTCGCGGATGCCCTCGCAAAAGGCCTCGATTTGTTCGGGCGAGGTGTCGTATTGGAGGCCGAGCATTGTTTTGATCCGCCGGTAACGGCGCCGGCCCATGTTGTCGACCACGGCGGTAACCAGAACGCTGGTTGGCACGGTGACCAGCGAGTTGTAGAAGGTTCGCACGCGGGTGCTCCGCATTCCGACCATCTCGACGGTGCCCTCGACTTCGTCGGTTCTTATCCAGTCGCCGATCTCGAACGGCCGATCGACCAGCACGGTAACCGAGCCGAGCAAGTTACCCAGCGTATCCTTTGCGGCGAAGGCCACCGCCAGGCCGCCGATCCCCAAGCCACCCAACAGCCCTTTGATCGGCAGGTGCAACATCTCGGCAAACATCAGAAGCCCTATGCACGCACATAGTATCTTCAGTGTTCGCGAGACGAGTGGGATGAGCAAGTCATCGAACCGGGTCTCGGTGCCCTCGGCTTTGCGCAACAGATAGTTGGCCAGCAGATCGATCAGGCGGAAGGCGGTCCAAATTGCCGACACAACGGCAAACAAGCGGACCGCCACCAGCAAGACATCGAGTACCTGTGCCGGCAGCCCGATCAGGGTCATTCCGCCGTACCAAACCAGTGCCATCGCCAGCAACCCAACCGGTTTCCATACTCCTTGTTCTGCCCGAAGGTCCACGTCCATTCGGGCCAGTCTCAGCCAACCGAGCGTCAGCCGATCGAGGAGGAACCGGATGATCCGGTCGGCCACCAAACCCAGGAAAATCACCACCACCAGGCAGATCCACTGGTAGTGGGGCAACAGCAGGGCGGTCCGGGTTAACCAGTCGGGAAAGAGGTCGCGGGTTTTGCCCAGGCCGCCGGGTAGTTCGGCATCGGCGACGGCATCTGCGTCAACGGCCGGTTCGGTCGCCGGTCCGTCGCTCTGAGCTAAAACGAACCCGCCACCGGAGAAAACAAGCACCAACAACAACATCGGGAAGTAGGCGCGCCTCATCATTGTTCCTCCGCTCGAAGGGGTTGGGTCTGATGCCCAGTGTGGCAGATTCATTCTGCCGTGAAAAGATCGAATTCAGGACCGTCCGGAAGTTGAAACCCGCCAATGGTCAGCGGTTCTCCGTGGGTTGTTTGTCGGCAGCGTGGCGCTGGGCGGTTTTCGGATTCATTCGGTCCGGCAGGTCGTCTTTGCTCAGCAGCGGGTGACTCTTGAAGGGGTTGTAGAGCGGATCGCCCACCAGAACCATCACCCAGGAGTTGAACGGCTTGGTGCGATAGTAGACCTCGGCCAGTGTGTAACGGCCGGTCAGTAGGAGCGAGAAGAAATCGTCGGGCAGAGGGAACGACGACAGATAGGGCTCGAAGACCGGTCCCAACGTAGCGCAGACGCCGTCTTCGAGCATGGCGTTGCACCAGACCTTCGCGCCGGGCTTGCGCAGCACGGATGCCTCGCTGCTGGCTAGGTGGTACCCGATCGAGCCGGGCTTCCAGTCGAAAGCGTCGACATATTTCGCCAGCGAATACCAGCCGCAGTACAAGGCGGCGTCGGGGCACTCGCCCGCCCCAAACAGCTTGGCTTCGTCGTTGAGCACGACTTCCAACTTGGTGTGGCTTTTCAGCCGCTCGGCCAGTTCGCGAAGCGATTGGTCGTACTGGCCGTACGAACCCGGTTTGTCCCGCTTGGCATCCGGCTTCATTCCCCGGGCGTCGAGATACACCTTGCCGGAAAGGTGTGTCTTCTCGGTGGCAATCGCCGTGGCGACCAACCCCATGGCCAACTCCAAGGTGGGGGCGGCCAGCCGCGAAACCATCATCGTGCGACGCTTTGAAGGGATGGCGTCGAACCGATAGTGCAGCGGGTTGGGCTGCCAGCGGAACAACGGATAGTCGGGCCACCAGATAAGCGACAACTCGCTGTCGAAGCTCGAATAGGTCTCGTTCTTCCCGAGCAATTGCCGTTGCTGATCGATCCATTGCGTAGCGCCGATCAGGCCGTTGGGCGATTGAAAAAGGTTAAGGATTTGCACGTCTCGGGCGACGCTATCGGGCAGGCCGCCGAGGGCCTGGAGTCCCTTCCGAAGTCCTTGAAGTCGGCCTTGAAGCAGCGCCAGTCGGGTGGACTGCTCGGGTGTGATTTGCTTCGCTTTCAACCGCCCGGCCGCCAGCCGCAGAAGCGCGCTGCTGCCGCCGGCTGCCAGGAAGAGCCTTTCGAACACCGCGCCGGCCTTCTTCTTCTCCTCCTCCGACCCCAGGTCCTGAATCCGTCGTTGGGCACCCTTAAGCGCCGCATCGAGTTTGCCGGAAATCTCCTTCAGCGACGCGTCGGCGGCCAGCGACTCGCCCGCCGACGGTTTTTCCGACCGCCCCAACGCCTCGAGCATTCCGATCAACTTGACAAGCTGGTCCACGTGATTGGTGCGCGCATCGGCCAAGGCCTCATTCCTGGCCACAACCTCGGGTGAGTCGGCCGCGCGGCGGTCGATCTTCAACGGCACGTCCCAGCAGGTAACCAGGCAGCGAATCTTCTCGCGGCGGTTCCCCTGCGAAAGCCAACGGCGCACCGCCGGCCGGACTCCCGTCTCCCAAGCCGACCGGCTGAGTGTTTGCACCGGCTTTCCGTCCAGCAGCAATATCTGTCCTTTGGGAATTCCCCGTGCCTTGGCGTAGTGCTCGGCCAGCTTGCGCGACTCGCTGCTGGTGGCCATGGCAACGATAGCCACGCCCTCGGGCGTCAGTTCCGCCCGGGCTGTCATCGTCGCCGACAAAGTAAACGCGAAAACCAGAAGCCAACGCATGGGATTTCTCTCCGATTAACAAACCGGTTGTGTGGCCAAGGCAGAGACAACCAGTCATTCTAGGGCACCACCCAAACCTTAGCAACACCGCAAAGCCCACCGACTGCGCTCGATGGAATTGGCCGTCATGTCACGTCTCGGTTTCTCGGCGGGCTAGTAAGGTCCAACAACTTCGCCGCCGTCGCGAGTGGCGAGCCATTTGTAGGTGTCGAAGGCGATGTTGTAGCTGAGAAATCGCACGCTGCCGTCGCCCATGAGGAAAAGACCGCCGCCGGGGTGATAGCTCCAGAAGTGCTCATCGTGGACGTGGCTGCCGTCGTTCTCACCCTTGGTGAAGGCGGAAGGGGGAAGGCGGAAGGGGTGAGTTGTTTAGCGGTTCTTTGATGGACGTTTTTTTGTTGTGTTTATCGCCGTAACCGTGATTTTCAGCAACTCGTCTGCTTCTTGACGAAGATTGTGCAGCTTGGGTTGCGACACAATGCCCGATTCGATCAGCAGTTCAAACCACAGCGCGGTCTCGTCAAGTTCCTGTTCCACAATGCCAAGTTTGGAAATCAACTCCGCGTCTGATCGGGCGCGACTTGCCTCCCGGTAATTGGCCGCGACACCTGTTCCCGAGCGAAGAACCTGCTTACCCAGCACTTGTGCCTCGGTGGACTTCGGAAGACTACAGTACATCTTGATGATGCGCAATGCAAACTGCTTCGTCCGCTCGCGCAACTCCTGTCCCTTCATAACCACTCACCTCCAAAAATCCTTCCGCCTTCCGACTTAGGGCTAGTCGAATTCCATGTGGCAACTCAGGCCACCGGCTGCCGGCAGGTAACCGCGGAGCACGTAGTCGGCCACCATGCGGTGGGCACTGAACCGCCAGGCCAGCGAGCAGATGGAGTTCATCATCCGCTCGATCCACCGGCACGGCAGGCCGTCGATGTCGCGCTCGTAGTAGAGCGGAATTATTTCCTCTTCGAGTGTGCGATAGAGGCTGGCGGTATCGCGGGCGTCGGTAATTCGCTGGTCGGCATGATGCGTACCGCACCCGATGGCGAATCCATTGTGCCCATCGTAAGCTTCGGCCCACCAGCCGTCCAGCGCCGAGAGGTTCAGCGCCCCGTTGAGCACTGCCTTCTGACCACTGGTGCCGGAGGCCTCCAGAGGTCGGCGGGGATTGTTCAGCCAAACGTCCACGCCCTGGATCAGGTGCCGGCAGACGTTGATGTCGTAGTCTTCCACGAAGGCAATCCGACCGGCGAAGCGGGGATCGTGCCGCAGGTTGGCGATCTTCTTGATCAATTGTTTGCCGGGCTCATCGGCCGGATGGGCCTTGCCGGCAAAGATAAGTTGCAGCGGCCGGTCGGGATCGTTGATCATGCCGGCCAGACGTTCCATGTCGGTAAGGATAAGGTCCGCTCGCTTGTAAGTGGCGAACCGCCGTCCGAACCCGATGGTAAGGACGTTGGGGTCGAGCATGTTTCGAGCAGCCTCGACCGCCTCGTCGCTTTCTCCCCGACGACGGCACTGACGGCTTACCCGACGGCGGACAAACGCCAACAGCAGGTTCTTCAGGGTATGGTGGGTTTCCCACAGTTCGCCCGGGTCGACGTCGTGGATGCCTTGCCAGACTTCCGGTTCCCCCATGCGGCTGTCCCAATCGGCCGGGAAATGCCGGTCGTAAAGTTGTTGCATCTGGTAGGCGAGCCAACTGGAGATGTGTACGCCGTTGGTGATATGGCCGATGGGGATTTCCTCCTCGACTCGCCAGGGCCACAGTGGGGCCCACATCCGCCGCGTGACGTGACCGTGCAGGTTACTGACGGCATTCGCCCGGCGCGAGAGCTTCAGACCCAGAACCGTCATGCAGAAGGTTTCCTGCTCGTTTTGCGGCTCGACGCGGCCAAGCCCCATCAACTGGTCCTCGGAGATCCCCAGTTCGTCTCGCAGTGGCCCCAGGTGCTCCTCAATCAGTGCCTTGTCGAAGCGGTCGTGTCCGGCGGGAACGGGGGTGAGGGTGGTGAAGACCGTATGCTGAGCCACGTCACGCAAAGCCTCGTCAAAGCTCATTCCGTCATTTGCCATCCGCTCCCGGATCGCCTCGAGCGTGGCAAAGGCGTTATGCCCTTCGTTCAGGTGGTACACGCCGGGAGTAATACCCAACGCCGCCAACGCCCGCATGCCCCCAACCCCGCAGACCAGTTCCTGCCGAATTCGCGTGCGGTTATCGCCGCCGTAGAGCCGGGAGGTCAGTTCGCGGTCTTCCGGGTTGTTGCCCCCGACGTCGCAGTCGAGCAAGTAGAGGTTGACGCGGCCAACGCGCATCAGCCACACCTTGGCCAGAAGTGGGCCGGTTCGCGTCTGTATCTCGATGGTGATCGGCTTGCCGTCCGGTCCTCGGGCGGGCTCCATGGGGAGGTTTTCCACCTTGGTATCGAGATATTCCTCCCCTTGGTAACCCTCGATGTCCAAGTGCTGCTTGAAATAGCCCTGGTCGTAGAACAACCCGATGGCCACCAGTGGCACGCCCAATCCGCTGGCGCTTTTGATATGGTCACCCGAGAGTACACCCAAACCGCCCGAATAGATGGGCACCGACTCATGGACACCAAACTCCAACGAGAAATAGGCGACCGGCTTGGACCCCAGCACGCCGGTGTGTGTTCGGCTCCAGGTTGTGCTTTCCGACATATACTCCTTCAGCCGCCGGTAGGCGTGGTTTATGCGGCTGAAGAGAACCAACTCGGCCGTCCGCGTCTCCAGCCGCTCGGGTGTGAATTCCGACAACAGGGCGATTGGGTTGTGGTCCAACTGCCGCCACCGGATCGGGTCCAGATCGCGAAAGAGGTTGATTACCTCCGGGTGCCAACTCCACCACAAATTCCTGGCCAGCGCCGTACACTT
>JAUWJC010000487.1 GCA_030607895.1 Pirellulales bacterium | reverse complement strand
GGGATTGAAGAAACACTTGCTCGGACGCAACGCCCACGAGGGTGTCCCTGGAATTGCATCAAGCGGCCTCGCTATGGCACCGCGTTCGCGCCTGGTCTACCCCGTGCCAACGTCAGCCCCAGTTTCCATCGGTCAGAACGCCTTCGCGTCGATCGTCAAGTCGTCGGCCATGTTGCCCAGGCGGCGGTGGGTCTCAAGACCAATCGAATAATTCATGCGGGCTCGCCGCGCCGCAGGAGGTGCAGCGAGCGGCCTGGCAACTCCCATCGCTGCTTGGGGGCGGCCTTCGGATCGGCGGCCGAAACATATCCGCCCGAAGTCATGATCTCGGCCGGCACACGGCCATAGTTCGCCAGGACCAGGTACATATCTCGATTGGCAAAGGCCGAGGCAACCACGTCCTTCGGCAATGGCCGGGCGAACAAATCGGAGTCGCCGATATCGAGGTAGGCCCACGTGCCCTCTTCCACCATGGGCAAGTACTGCTTCAGCCAGTGTGCGTGCGCGGGCCGAGCCTCGGGCCGGCCGGCAGGCGCCGAATCCCACCAGCCGTAGCGGTGATGGCCCTTAGGGTGAGCTTTGTAGTACTCCCAGGTCTGTCGGAGTTTCCGGTAGTCGTTGCTGAAGTAATGAATGCCGGGGACAAACCCGCGTTCACCCGTAAACGGTCGCCCAGCCATCAGTAGCGGAAATTGCATATAGGGAACCGCTTGCAGGTATAGCTCCTCTTCTCTCTCGATCTTGGCGCCACTGCAACGATCGATACACGGAACCACATAGGGCGCATAATTTTTGGCTGCCTTCCGAAGACCGTCCACGTCGCCGACGAGTTCGCCGACCCAGAGGTAGTCGTAGACTGGAAGCTCGGTTGAAGGTGTGCTCGCGCGGCCGGAATGTATCTTGACAATTCCGCCTCGGCGCTTGACTTCCGCATAGATCAGTGCAAGCAGATCGGCCGTAACGGCCTCGTCCGCGGGGCCTTCCTTAAAAGGACGCACCTCGTCCGAGGTCGGCGGCCGGTCGTTTCTGGCGATGTCGCGGTCGTTGTAGAGTCCGTCTATGCCGTAGTCATCCAAGAGTCGGACGAGTTGCGGCAAGAGATAGGCCCGCCAGCCGGCGCTGGCGGCCGAACAAACCGCAAGGTTCATACAGAAGTTTTTCCATGCGTGCCCTCGAGTCCACTCCTTGCGGAAGGCCGGATCGTGTTGCCCGAAGTAGGCGGTCGACGTGTAAATGATCACTTTCATCCCGCGTTTGTGAACCATGTCGACGAACCGCCGAAAGCCGGCCGGATTATGGGGAACGAAGTAGCTGCCGCCGGAGAGTCCTAATTCGTCTCGCCACTCGCTGTGCAACTGGATCAGTCCGATGCCGTGGTCCCGCAGCCTATCGAGTTCTTGCTCGTCATAGTCGTTAGGCTCCCATCCCTTCAAGGGATATTCGCAAAGGTTGTAGACGCACTGGCCCGGCAGGTAGCTTGTGATCAGGTGCCTCCGCATGCACTTGCGGATGCCGCGCTCGCAAACCCCAATATTCTGAAGCCGCCGCCGATGGTCCTCTGGAGTGTAGGTCTTGAGCACCGCGGGCGTGGTTGTCGTTCTCGGTTCGGTGGTGGCAGCCCGCACGGTCGAGCCTGCATGACCCGAGACAATCGTCCCCGCCACAGTTGCACCCGCGCCAGCCTTGAGGAATTCTCGCCTATCCATTGCACATCTTCCCTTTCAGTTTCCGGTTAGAGAACCACTAAAACTTCTTCCCGTCGATCGTCATGCCGTCTTTGCGGTTGCACAGGCGGCGGTGGACTTCCGGGGCGATCGTATAGTTGATCATCTGCACCGAGCCATCGCAGAAGGCCATTTGGAAACCGTTCGAGTGCGCACCGCCGAAAGCGGTTCCATAGACGAGGCCTGGAGTGTCTTGTGTCGGCGGCCACAGGGTCGTGGACGACTGCCCGCTCCAACGCGTGGTGTCCTGGTTGTCGCCAGTCATAGCGCTTTCGTTGTCGCCCGGGTCCACACCGGTCTCATAGTAGTCCGGCATCAGATATTTTTCACCCAGAAGGTATGTGTTGCTGGTTCCGTCCGTTACGTCGGCCATTTGGATTAAACTGCCACAATAAAAGATGCCCGTGGACAGATTAGCGATGTTGGCGAAGGTGGTCTTTGCGTTGATCGTCATTTGTCCGGGTGGATTTTCGACTTCGGAAAAGGATGCTGGTCCCGAATTAGGGTTTGAAAGCGCATTCCAGAGCGGCCACTCAGGCCAGGCGGCATCGGTGTAGAAATCCCCGCCGTTGCCCGCGTAATCGTTCCGCCCGGCCAACGTCGGCGAGCCGGCGTTGACGACCGGGTTATTCCAGACATCCAATGCCCAAGGATAAACGGTTGTTTTTCGCCGCGTGGGACAATAGAGCACGGAAAGCGGAACGCTCAGGCGTTGTAGGTTGGCGGTATTCTTTTCCGCGGTCGCCATTCCGGCCCCCATGTCGTGCATCGCTTGTTGTTCGAGATAGGGCAGAATGTTGTATATCCATCCACCGGGCTGACGCCAATCGGTTCCTCGGTCGGCGTCACCCGTCCAGCCGCACCCCCAACCACCGGTGGGAAACCGATGATGAATTTCTTCGTGGTTCAGGCATGCAAGGGCGAGTTGCTTGAGGTTGTTCTTGCACTGCAACTGCCTCGCGGCTTCGCGGGCCGCCTGCACCGCCGGCAGCAAGAGCGCGATCAGGATGCCGATGATCGTGATCACCACCAAGAGTTCGACGAGCGTGAACGCTCGTCGAAAGTTTTGATGAGTGTACATCTGATTACTCCTTGGACTTGGATGTAAGGCGGAATCCGTCGACGACCGGCGAGGCGGCGGACTGCGACCGGCGAGTCAGTTCAAACCGCGCGCGGACCGCACGGCCTTGCAGACCATGCAGAGGGTACGCGTGCGCGCCGTCGTTGACGGATACGCTCGCCCGCGAGAGGACAGTTTGGAATCCGTCGTCCGAGGTCTCGACCACGGCCGAGACTTCGCCGCCGCCGAGGTTGGCCGCGACGGTCAACTCGTCGAGGGTTGCCAGCTGGAACCAATCGTGGGCCGGGCTTTCGTAAGTTCCCGACGTCGCGCCCGCGACGAGCTGGAACCGGTCGAAATAATGCCCGGCGAATTCGACGTTCGCGGTTTTTGCTTCTCCGGCGGCCGTTTTGCGGAGGTTGAAATCCATGAGCCAGCAAAACGGCGGAGCGATGACTTGTTCGAGCGGCCGCACCTGGACCTTTCCACCTTCGATGACGACGCGATGCCGCCGGCCTTTGTAGAGCACGTCGGCCTCGGCCCGCGGCCAATCGGCGGGCAGACACGGCGTCACGACCAGTCGCTCCCAGGTTGGTTGGATTCCCAGCACGCCGTGGACCGCGGCGGCAGTGACGCAAACCATGTCGGCCAGATACGGCTCGCCGCTGTCGTTTTTCGGGTAGGCCGAAGTCCCGCGGATGTCGGCCGAGTTGTTTCCGGCCCAACTCGTTTCGGTGGCCCGCCGGGCGAAGAGCCGCAGACGCCGGGCAGCGCCGCGGGCATCGCCCGCACGCGTTC
>JAUWJC010000215.1 GCA_030607895.1 Pirellulales bacterium | reverse complement strand
TGAAGCCGGTTGAATGGCTTGATCCGGCGTTGAATTCGCATACAAATGCACTTTCTTGCCATCAATCTGGATAAGACAGTGAGGCCAGGGGGTTTTGGTTCCCCGAGAACAACTGAACCCATGTCCCCACATAGAAAACGTTAGTGTCAGGAAAGTTGAAAGTTGAGAGTTGAAAGTCCAGAGTTGAGAGTTCAGGTGAGCAGTGGGACGTTGCGAAGCCGCAAGCGGAAACAAAATCCCAAATCAGAAATCAGAAATCAGAAATCCCACCCATGCCCGGTATCTGTGCAGTAATCGATAATACGCAACCGGCCGATGTCCCGACCGTGTTGGGACGAATGGTCCGGCGCATGACGCACCACCCCTGGTACGTCGTGGGGCAACGCGCCGATGAGTCGTCCGGTGTTGGGTTGGGTCGCGTGTCGCTGGGGCTAGTCAACCCGGCCGCGCAGCCGGTGCCCGCTGCCGACGGCCGGATCGTGGTGGTGATGGACGGCGAACTGGTCGACTATCATCAACAACGGCGAACCCTGGAGGCGGCCGGCTGCCAATTCAGGGCCGATAGCCACGCGGAGGTTCTACTGGCCGGCTACCGCACCGGGGGCAAGGACTTCTTCCGCACCGTGGGCGGCAAGTTCACGGCCCTCATCTGGGACGCCCGCCGCCGGAGACTTATCGCAACGAACGATCGGTTCGGCATGAAGCCGCTCTACTACGCCCGACTGCCGGGCAGACTGCTGGTGGCCTCGGAAATCAAGGCGATTCTGGCCGATCCGGCCGTCTCGCGCAAGCCCAGCATGCGCGGCATCTCGCAGTTCTTCGCCTACGGTCATTACCTGGCCGACGACACTTCGCTAGCGGCGGTCCGGCTGCTTCCGCCGGCCGGCTGGTTGGTGTTCGACGCGGCCGAAGATCGCCTCTCGGTGGACCGCTATTGGCAGTTCAGTACGGCAGGGCCCCAGAAGTGCAAGCCGCACGAGTGGCTCGACCGGCTGGACGTGGCCTTCAAGCGGGCGGTCGATCGGACGGTTCTCGACACGCCCCGGCTGGGGCTTGCACTGTCGGGCGGGCTCGACGCGCGTACCATCCTGGCTGTAATCGACCACGACCGCGTGCGGCCGACGACCGTCGCCATGGGAATCGAAGGATGCCGCGACCACCGGTCCGCCACGGAGCTGGCCGCGTTGGTCAATTGCCCTCATCACAACTACGTGCTTCGGTCCGACTTCCTCGACCATTTCGAAAAACATCTCGACCGGATGGTCTACCTGACCGACGGCCAATACCTATCGCAGTGCATCGTCATGCCCACGTTGCCGTTCTACCGCGAGCATGGTATCGACGTGCTGCTGCGCGGCCACGCGGGCGAGTTGATGCACATGAACAAGGCTTACAACTTCTCGATATCGCGCCGCGAACTGGGTATCCAAAGCGAGGCCGGGCTGGAAGATTGGGCCTTCAGCCACCTGCGGGCGTACATGCTCGAAGCGGTCGACGGCCCGCTGCTGGCGCCTCGGCACGGCGTGGAAGTCGACGCAGTGGATGTCGACGCACTGGCCCGCGACAGCCTGCGGCAGTGTCTCCAGGAATCGGCCGGCATGGAACCGTTAGTGCAGCGAATCTGGCACCTGTTCATTACGCAGCGTTCGCGCCGCGAGACGGCCCTGTCGCTGATGAAATTCGGCTCGCAGGTGGAAACCCGGCTGCCGTACATCGACAATGAATTGGTCGATCTGCTGATGGCCGTGCCGCCGGGGATGAAGCTGGGAGAGACGATCCAGGCCGACATTCTCCGCCGCCGCCGGCCCGAGTTCCTGGACGTAATCAACGTGAACACGGGCACCCGGATGGGCGCGGGCCGGACGGCTCGAAAATGGGCCGGCCTGCGGCAGAAGGTCCTCGCCAAGCTCCAGGTACGCGGCTATCAACCTTACGAACGATTGGGGCTCTGGCTCCGCCGGGAGTTGGTGCCGCTGGTCGAGCGGATACTCTTGGACGACAGGTGCCTCGAACGGGGCATCTTTCAACCCGATACGGTCCGATCGGTCGTCCGGCAGCACTTCCGAAACCAGCGGAATCACACTTTCCTGATAATGGCCCTGATGATTTTCGAGCTTGCCCAGCGCAAGTTTGTCGATGAAACCCCGACCGACAATCTGTCAAGTTCTTCATAGCCTGGTTGTAGGCGGTGCTGAAGTACTGGCCGCCCGGCTGGCGCGACGGCTCTCCGACCGCTACCGGTTCGTGTTCGCCTGCCTGGACGACCTGGGCCCGCTCGGCGAACAACTCTGCGAGGAGGGTTTTGCCGTCGAACTGCTCGATCGGAAGCCGGGGCGCGACCTGGGCTGCATGAGGCGGCTGGCCCGACTCTGGCGGCGCGAGCACGTGGAGCTGATCCACGCGCATCAGTACACACCGTTTTTCTACGCCATGTCGGCCCGGGCATGGCGCGGCCGGCCGCCGATCCTCTTCACCGAACACGGCCGATGGTTCCCCGACTACCCACGCCGAAAACGGATATTCTTCAACCGGATGATGCTGCGCCGGACCGATCGCGTGGTGGGCGTGGGCCGCTCCGTCCGGCAGGCGCTAATCGATAACGAGGGCATCCCGGGCGGCCGGATCGAGGTGATCTACAATGGGGTCGACGCGGCGGCGTTCGACGGCCAGGCGGTCGACCGTGCGGCCGTTCGTCGGGAGATTGGCCTTGCGGCGGATGACCTGGCCGTCATTCAGGTTGCCCGGCTCGACCACCTTAAAGATCACGCCACCGCCGTGCGGACAATCCAGCGTGTGGCCGGGCGACGCAAGGACGTTCGCCTGGTTCTGGTTGGCGAAGGACCGGAACTGGAAAAGATCGAGGCCGAGATCCGCAACCGGGGCGTCGAGCCGTACGTTTGCCTTCTGGGGCTTCGGCACGACGTGGATCGACTGCTGCGGGCGGCCGACCTGTTTCTCCTGACCAGCATCAGCGAAGGGATCCCGGTCACTGCGATTGAAGCCATGGCGGCCGGCCTGCCCGTGGTTTCGACCGACGTGGGCGGATTGGCCGAGATTGTCGAGCCGGATCGGACCGGGCTGTTGGCCCCATCGGGCGACGACGCGGCGCTGGCCGAGGCAATCCTCCGCCTGGCCGACGACGGCCCCTTGCGCGAGCAGTTGGGCCGGCAGGGCCGCCGCCGGGCCGAAGATATCTTTTCCGAACGGAAGATGCACGCAACTTACGCCGACTGCTACGAGGAAATGCTCCGTGACTAAGAAGCCAAGTAGGGTCGGCACCGCCCACCAAGACAAGTAGGGTGGGCACCGCCCACCAAGACAAGTAGGGTGGGCACCGCCCCCCAAATGCTGCATTGCGGACGTGAAGATGGTTCCAGGTGGGCGGTGCCCCCCCTACGGCCTTCGTTACGAGGAAATGCTCCGTGACTGAGCGACATCCAAAAGACAAACCGGCCTTGATGGTCTTTTCCGACGACTGGGGCCGGCACCCGTCGAGTTGCCAGCACCTGATCCGCCGGCTACTGCCCACGCATCGGACCTGGTGGGTCAACACGATCGGCATGAGGCGCCCGAGGCTCGATGGGATGACGTTCAGCCGCGGCTGGGAGAAGGTCCGGCATTGGTTCCGTCCGCCCAAGGACACGACTCATCTGCCGGCCAACCTGAAGGTGCTCCATCCCCGCATGTGGCCCTACTTCAGCAGACCACACGACCGCCGCTTCAATCGCCTGTTGCTCACGGAGCAACTCCTGCCGGTGATCGAATCGTGCCGGTCGCCCGTCGTTGCGGTGACCACGGTGCCGGTGGTTGCCGACCTGGTCGGCCGGCTGCCGGTCGAGCGCTGGGTTTACTATTGCGTGGACGATTTCAGCGAGTGGCCCGGCCTGGACGAGGCGTCCATCGAGAGCATGGAAGAGAAGCTGGTCCGGCGTGCCGATGTGTTGATCTCCGTGAGCGAGGCCTTGCAAGACCGGCTTGCCCATCTCGGCCGGGCTTCGCACCTGCTTACACACGGAGTCGACCTGGATCACTGGAAGTGCGATGAGCCCTTACCGCCGCCGGCCGAGCTTGCCCACCTCCAGCGTCCGCTGGTGTTGTTCTGGGGAGTAGTCGACCGGCGGATGGACGTCCAATTCATTCACAGCCTGGCTACCGACCTCGACCGGGGGACGATTGTGCTGGTCGGTCCGGAGTCGGACCCCGATCCCGTGTTGCTTAGGCCGAAGCGAGTGGCCCGGCTGGAAGAAGTCCCATTCGGATTGCTACCCCGGCTGGCACGCGAGGCGGCCGTGCTGGTAATGCCCTACGCCGATCTGCCGGTGACCCGGGCGATTCAGCCGTTGAAGTTGAAGGAATACCTGGCCACGGGCAAGCCGGTGGTGGTTCGCGATTTGCCGGCCACGCGGGCATGGGCCGATGCGTTGGACCTGGCCCGCACGGCAGACGAGTTCTCGGCGGCCGTTCGGTATCGCCTGGCCGAGGGCGTGCCGGACTTGCAGATCGAGGCACGTAAGCGCCTCGCCCAGGAAAGCTGGAAGGCCAAGGCACGGCAGTTCGACGAGTGGGCACTGCACTTGGACCCAACCTAAACAAGCGGCGCGACCGTTGCCCGCCGTACTCGTCACGCTCCGCGTGACGAACTCACATCACGCGGAGCGTGATGAGTACAATCGTCCTATGACAGACAAACGTCCCATGATCTTGCACACGCGGGTAGTTAGCGGCCGGGGTGGCGGTCCGGAGAAGACGATACTCAATTCGCCCCGCTTCCTCGTTCCCTTCGGCTACGACGCCCTATGTGCATACATGCATCCGCCGGCAGATCCCGGATTTGAGGAGCTAAGGCAAAAGGCCCGGGCGGTGGATGCCCCGCTTGAAGGCATCGAAGACCGCGGCCCGCTGGACTGGCGAGTCGTCCGCCGGATGGTGCGGCTCTGCCGCGACCGGGAAGTGACCATCTGGCACGGACACGACTACAAGAGCAACGCACTGGGGCTGTTGGTCAGGCGGTTCTGGCCGATGCGTCTGGTGACAACCGTGCATGGTTGGGTGAAGTTCACCCGCCGCACGCCGCTTTATTATTGGATAGATCGGCTTTGTCTGCGATACTACGAAGCGGTGATTTGCGTTTCCGAAGATTTGTACCGGCGCTGCCTTGAGTGCAAAGTGCCGGCCGAGCGATGCACGGTGATCGAAAATGCGATCGACATTGCGGAGTTCAACACTGGGCAGTTCACCCGGCGGGAGTCGATCCGGCGGGCCAAGCACCGGCTCGGGTTCAATCCCGACCGCTTGCTGATTGGGGCCATCGGCCGGCTGTCGGACGAAAAGAACTTCGACGGCCTCGTTCGCGTGGTCGACCGGCTGATCGAAGCGGGACTCGACCTGGAACTGATCGTTGCCGTCGAGGGCGACCAGCAGGAAGCATTGCAAACAGTGGTCAAGCTGCTTGGACGCGAGGACCGAATCCGGCTGCTGGGCTACCGATCCGACACGATCGACCTGTACCAGGCAATGGACCTGTTCGTGCTGAGCAGCCTGCGCGAGGGACTTCCCAACGTGCTGCTGGAGGCCATGGCCATGGAGGTTCCCGTGATATCCACCCGCGTGGCCGGCGTGCCCGGGCTGATAACCGACGAGGTCAACGGCCTGCTGGTCGAGCCGGGCGACACCGACTCGCTGGGCCAGTGCCTGCGGCGCCTGCTCGAAGATGCCCCACTGCGAAACAAACTGGCTGCCGTCGGCCGCCGCACCATCGAGGAAAGCTACGATTTCAACCCGCGAATGGAAAAGGTCCGAGCCGTTTACAACCGGCTGCTGGAGAATTAACCGGCAGACACCTCCAAATGGCCCCTTCTGACCTCGCAATCCGCACGCTAACTCGGTCCGACATCGCCGGCCGGTTGCCGCAATGGGAGGCCTTTGTGGACAGACTTGGCCAACAGTCGCCGAGTTGTCGGCCGAAATGGCTGGAAGTGTTCGCCCGAGAGTTGAAGCACGAGCCGTACTGCCTGGAAGCCCGCCGGGGCGAACGGATCGTCGGGCTGTTGCCGTTGGAGTACATTCGCAGCCTGCTCTTCGGCCGCTTTCTGGTTGGGTTGCCGTATTTGACCACGGGCGGAGTGATGGCCGAGGATGAAGCGGCAGGCCTGGCGCTAATCGACGGAGCAGTCGAGTTGGCCGACCGGCTCGATGTGAAGTACCTGGAACTGCGGCACGAACAACCGCTTGAACACCCGGCCTTGGGACACAAGCTGACCAGCAAGGTCCACATGCGGCTGGCCCTGCCTGACACTAGCGACGAGTTGTGGGACAGCTTCAAGCCCAAGGTGCGCAACCAAATTCGCAAGGGCCAGAAGAACGATCTCTCGATCCACTGGGGTGCCGGGGAGTTGCTTTCCGAGTTCTACTGCGTTTTTGCCCAAAACATGCGCGACCTGGGTACGCCCGTCTTCGGCCGGGGGCTGTTTGGCGGCATCCTTTCGCAATTCCCCGCCCAGGCGGAACTTTGCATCATCCGCTTCCAGAACCGGCCGATTGCGGGCGCCGTGCTCGTTCACGGCCCGGGCATGACCGAAGTACCCAGCGCCAGCTCGTTGCGTCGGTACAACCGCATAAATGCCAACATGCTGATGTACTGGCACTTGCTCTGCCGATCGATCGAGCGGCACCAGCAGACATTCGACTTCGGCCGGAGCACGGTTGATAGCAATACGTACCGTTTCAAGAAGCAATGGGGCGCCCGGCCGGTGCCCGCCGTATGGCAATACTACGTCCGCCGCGGTACGATTGGCGCCATGCGTCCGGAGAATCGCCGCTACCGGCTGATGATTCGCGTCTGGCAGCGTTTACCGGTCCCCTTAACCCGGCTAATCGGCCCGCCCATCGTGCGGGGGATTCCCTAAGGCGGAAGGGGGAAAGCGGCCGCTTGCGGCTTCGCACTGCCCCCTAATCCCTAAACAACTGACCACTGACCACTGACCAATGACCACTGCCCAATTGCCACTCACCACTGACCCCTGTGAATCGTCCCTATCTAGTAACCTGCGGGGACGGA
>JAUWJC010000107.1 GCA_030607895.1 Pirellulales bacterium | reverse complement strand
GTCGGGAGCGCTCCCGACGTGGCCGTCGGGGCTAAACGCAGCGATGGGCCGTCGCGAATTGCCCCGGTTGATTGCCTTTGGTATATTCATCCTGACATGTGTTTACCACTTCCCCCCTATTTCCAGCCGAGGTAGTCATGCAACGTTTTCTCTCTCTTGCTCTGATGCTTATCGGGTTGATCGCAACTCATCGAACGGGGTCGGCCGATCCGCCGACAATTATTGGGAAGCGGGGCACGCGGGCGGATCGAGGCAATGTGGAGAGCCGGGCCTATATGACCGGCCCCACGTCGCCGATAGTCCGGCTCTACAACGACGATACGGAGATCAGCTTCTGGAACCAGCCCCGTGCCATGACGTTCAGCATGGCCAAGAACGACGTTTGGGACCGGCGCTACTTCGGCGACACGAAAAAGATAATCACATTGGAGGACGTGCGGCGTGTGCGCTTCGAGGGCAAGATCGGCCGCAGAAGCGATCTGGGGTTGCCCGACTCACCACAAGCCCTCTACTCCGCATACGATTTCCCTTGTCCCAAGCCGGTCGGGCAAGTGATCGTCCGCATTGACGAGTTGCGTGGACACGACAAGTATGTAGTAGGCACGGGCCACAAGGGCCTCATGGTAGCCAAGGCCAAGAAGGGCAACGCGAAGGCCGCACTCTGGGGACTTCTGCACAGAACAAAGAACTTACTGGTACTGCGTGGTGAATATGCGGGACTCTCGCAACCGGTCCGAGTGCAGTTCTACCGCCACAAAGACACCACGCCGCTAGACACGAGCATTTCGGATATCGTCCACCGGGGCGGCAAAACGAACTACGATTACAGCCGGGACCGGCCCCAAAACGGTCCAATGGCCGCGCCTGAAACCGGAACCGACGGCCGTTTCTTCTGGGTCCGCCAGCGTTTTCACGCGGAAAAGACGTTCCCCAAGGGATTCGAGTACGTGATGATGGGCGTTATTGACGGCCCGTCGTACAAGGTTAAGACCGACGCCAAGGCGGTCGGGACGGGCGAAGACGCCGTGGTCCATCCGATTACGCCCGAGGCCTACAAGTCGATGGTCGGCTGGCTCAAAGAGACGCGGAGGTCGGCCGAGCGGGTAAACGACGCGGAATATGGCGCTCTGGCGACCGCCACGTTGGACGGCGGCTCGGGCTCGTTTGTTCTGTACGTTGCGGTTGTAACCACGCGCGACGCCGCCGATCCGATGGCCGCCGCCAGAAAAATACTGCTCGACGCCCAGAAGAGCGGCCCGGATGCCGTCTTCGACGACAGCGCGAAAGTCACCGACAAACAGGCGGAGGCCTGGCACAACTCCCGAGTGATGCACTACAACGCCACCTCGTGCAAATATGCCGACGCCACGACCTGGCACGGCGACTATCATTTTAATGAGAGTTACTTCCTACCCACGGTTGTCAGCGGCGCGGCCGCTTCGCTGGAGCCACGCCTGCTGATGTTCGAGGGGATGCTGCCGGCCTTGAGGCGGAACGCACGCGAAGTGTACGGTTGCCAGGGCGTCTGCTTTCCGCTTGTGCATTACCCCATCAAGCACGACCGCGGGGTCTACGGCAACGGCACCTGGGCGTTCGGCATCGAAAACACGGCCCTGATGCTTCAGCCGTTCTGGCACATCTTCCAGTACACGAAGGATAAGGAAATCCTTCGCAAGCGGGCGTATCCGATGATGCGCGAGGGCGCCTTGTTCCATGCCGACTATGCAAAAAAGGGCGACGACGGTTGCTACCACGTGGTGCCAACCGTGTCGCAGGAGCACTGGGGCTTCACGCCCAAGTTCCGGTTGAATCGCGATTCGGTCGGGGCGCTGAGTTTTACGAAGTACCATCTGAAGGCGTGCATTCAGGCGTCGGAGATATTGGGGGTCGATGCCGAGCATCGGGCCCGATGGCGCGAGATCGTCGAACATCTTGCCCCTTATCCAACCCTCAAAACCGACAAGGGGCTCGTCTTCTGTGATGTCCGCGACGCTCCGCGCTTGCGCAAGTACAACATCACGGCCAACCTGATAATGGTGCTTTGGGCGGAAGATATCAGCCTCGACTCGCCCCCGGAACTGCTCGAAATGGCCCGCCGCAGCTATCGGGCGATTCCGGACAAGGAACCCAGCATGCGGAAAGGCTACCTCCATCGTATCCGCCTGTATCTTGGCATGTTGGAGAAGCCGTATCTCGGCCCGCAGGGAAGGGTGCTCTCGTGGCCGGGGCGAATCCATCTCTACGCCGGCGTGCCGAAGGGGGCAACCGTCACCGATCAGTTCAGCGGTCTGTTGGCCGTCGTTGCGTTTGAAGTGTCGGCCGCGCACGTGGGGAAGGAAGTCCGCCGCGTGCGGATCAAGTAGCGAGTGGGCGGGACGTGCAAAGTCAAAAACCCCTGGCAGCCGGCGGATGTTCTGGTTATGGAGCGTGCCTCGCGCGAAATCGTCAAACATGCCATGGATGGCGACACGATTGTGTTCGACACCCAACCGGGCCGGACTTATTCGCTGTTGCCGCCCGCGGAACGGTAAGGGTGCAAGTCGGGGTTTGGGCCGAAAAAGGACCGAACAATGCTCGGACCGTTGGATTGGGTCTCGATCGGACTCTACTTCGTACTCGTCTTCGGCATAGCCTACTGGGTAACGTGGCGGAACCGGACCGGGCGCGAGACTTCGGCAGGTTATTTCCTGGCCGGGCGGAACGTGGGATGGTTCGTGATCGGGGCCTCGCTGTTTGCCTCGAACATCGGCTCCGAGCATCTGGGCGGGCTGGCCGGCACGGGCGCAAAAAGCGGCGTGGCGATGGGCCAGTTCGAAGTGCAGGCCTCGCTGGTCCTGCTGCTGCTCGGCTGGGTCTTCGTGCCCTTCTACATTCGTAGCGGCGTGTTCACCATGCCCGAATTTCTCGAGCGCCGCTACTCCTCCGGCGCCCGATGGTACCTGGCCATCGTCTCCATCATTGGGTACGTGCTTACCAAGATATCCGTCACCATCGCCGCCGGCGGAATCGTATTCGAGGCAATCGGTGTTCCGTTCTGGACCGGCGCGTTGATCGTGGTCACGGCCACCGGCATTTACACGGTGCTTGGCGGGCTGCGGGCCGTGCTCTATACCGACCTGCTGCAATGCTTCGTGTTGATCGGCGGCTCGATTGCCGTGACTGCGGCCGGACTGATGGAACTGGGTGGCTGGGACGTGATGTGGGAAGCCACCGGGCACGGGTTCCGCAGCATGTGGAAACCGATGTCCGACCCCGACTTCCCCTGGACGGGTATCCTCTTCGGCGCGCCGATAGTCGGCGTGTGGTACTGGTGTACGGACCAATTCATCGTGCAGCGTGTGCTCTCGGCCAGGGACGAGACGCAGGCACGCTATGGCACGCTGTTTGCCGGTTATCTGAAGCAGCTTCCGCTGTTTCTGTTCGTCATTCCCGGCGTGGTGGCCGCCGCACTGGCCGCCTCCGGCCGGCTGGAACTAGCGGAGCCCGATCAGGCTCTGCCGGTGCTCATCGGCGCGATGCTGCCCATGGGGTTGCGGGGCCTGGTAGTGGCCGGGCTGCTTGCCGCGCTGATGAGTTCGCTCTCGTCGGTGTTTAACTCCTGTTCCACGCTGATCACCTTGGACGTCTACAAGAAGCTGTTTCCCGACACCTCCGAGCGGCGGCTGGTCCTGGTGGGACAACTGGCCACCGTGGTGCTTGTGGCCCTGGGGTTGCTATGGATTCCCCTGATGAAGCACATCTCCGACGTTCTGTACGTCTACCTGCAAAACGTCCCGGCCTACATCTCACCGCCGATTGCCGCGGTATTCCTGATCGGCGTTTTCTGGCGGCGGGCGAACGCTCGCGGGGCTATCGCCTGCCTGTTGACCGGATTCGTGCTGGGGATGGGCAAGCTGATGGCCCAGTTGCATCAGGAATCGCTCGATAAGCTCGATTGGCAGTGGCTGCTGGCGTATGGGCAGATCAACTTCCTCCACTTTGCCCTTTTCCTGTTCCTCATTTGCACGGGCGTGCTCGTGTTGGTAAGCTACACCGCGCCGCCCGAGTCGGAGGAGAAGCTGGCCGGGCTGACCTTCGCCACGCTGAAGCGCACGGGGCCGGAGTCGGCCGAGGAGAAAAAGGGGAAACGAATCTCAATCGTCCTGACTGCCGGTATTCTGGCCATCGTCGGCGCGGTTTGGATTTATTTCTCGTAGGCGCGCTTGTACGAATTTCATCACCAAGAGTGGCACGTCCCTGAGCGCAGCGAAGGGCGTGTTTGGGGCACCTCACCACGCCCTTCGTTCCTCAGGGCGTGCCACCAATTGTACAGCTTATTTCTGCGCGGGCCTTAACCGCGACCACCGGTCGCGGCTTTTTGGTCGATCAGTCGGTTGGCCCGCCCGGTACGGTCGGTACTTGGATCACCGTGGGCCGGTCGGCCGAGAGCGCCTCGCGAAGCGCCGGCACCAATTCCGCTTTTCGCTCGACGTACACGCCGCGGCAACCAAACCCTTCGGCAACCCGGTCCAGCCGGGTGGGACCCAGCGTGCTGTAAAGGGGCTCGCCGTAATTCTCTATGTGACCGCTTGCCGTGATGCCCCATCGCTGATCGTCGGCAACCACGGCAACGAACGGGAGTCCCTGGCGCGACGCACATTCCAACTCCGCCACGGTGAAGGTGAACGATCCGTCGCCGGAAAGCAAGATCACCGGTCGATCGGGATAGAGGGCCCGGGCGGCCATCGCGCCCGGTATGCCCAGACCGATCACGCCGCTGGCGCCGCAAGTGACCCAATGGCCCGGGTAGCGGTCGGCCAACAACTGGTGGAACCACTGGCCGATGTTGCCGCCGTCGACCACCAAGACGGTATCGTCGGTGAGCACTTCGCCGATTGCCAGGACAACGTCGCGGCTATTGGTTCCGGGCGGAAGCCGGTCGGCCGTGTCGAGGCACTGTTGCCGATAGGCATCGCGACGGTTTCGGGCTGCGGCCAGCCAGTCGCCGGTCGGCGGGCATTCGAGCCGGCGGCAGGCCTCGGCCAACTGGTCGAGCACGGCCGCCGGTGCCGCGTGAATGCTCAGTTGCGATTCGGTCCCCGCTCGCAAGCTGGTTTCGTCGGCATGGATGCGGATGACCGCCGCGTCGTCGCGAACGGCCGGCGGGGCGAGTTGTCCAACGCGATAATCGAACTGGGCACCGGCCATGATGACCAGGTCGGCGTCGGCCCGCAACCGGGGTCCCCCCGACGCCGCTCCGCCAACGCCCATGAACGGTTCGCTCGGCCGTGGCACGCGGCCGCGGTCCCAGATGGGTATCACCGTGGGAATCTGCTGCCCGGTGGCGAAGTCGGCCAGCGCCTTTTCTCCATGGGAGTAGTACACGCCGCTTCCGGCCACCAGGACCGGTCGCCGGGCCTTTTGGACCAGCCGGGCCGCCTCGTCGATCAGTTCGGTCGGGGCCAACCCGAGGTGCCGCACCTCGCCCGAGCGCACCTTGGACCTGGCCACCCGATCCGGGTCCACTTCGGCCGAAGCCACGTCGATCGGCAGCGACAGATGGACCGGTCCCGGCCGGTTGGTCGTGGCGGCGGTGAACGCTTCATGCACGATCAGCGGGACCAGTTCGGGGACATCGACCAGCCGGGCGTATTTGCAGATTGGGGCGGCCATCGGCACCGGGTTGAAGTCCTGAAAGTCGCCGCATCCGAGCCGTGCCAGCGGCGTTATGCCCGTAATCAAGAGCATCGGCGCGCCGTCGAAGTGGGCGTTTAGCACGCCGGTTAGGGCGTTGGCGTGCGCGACGGCCCCACTGACGGCGCAGACACCCACCGAGCGGCCCAGCCGGCCGGCCACGTCTGCCATGTATCCGGCGGCCTGCTCGTTTCGCACGTCGATCATCCTCATGCCCGCCCGGCGACAGGCAAGGTAGAACGGGTCGAGCCCGTGCCCGTTGAGCGTTGCGATAAATTGCACTCCCCGCGACTGGAGTTCCTCGACGAAAAGATCGGCTGCCGTCATGGGTTGTTCTCCACTGACACTTTCCCGACGTGGCCGTCGGGGCTAAACGATTTTGGTTGCGGCGGCGGGCCGTCGGGGCTAAACGATTTTGGTTGCGGCATTAGGACAGTGTAGCATTGACTCGCACGCCGCGAAAGTCCCGCATCACGGTGAAACAGGTTGTTTCGGTATGGAGAAGAAAAAAGTGGTCCCCGTACCGGGCGTCGACTCGCACCAGATCCGCCCGCCGTGACGTTGGACAATCCGCTTGCAAATCGCAAGCCCCAACCCCGTGCCCGGATACTCCTCGCGGGAGTGAAGCCGCTCGAAGATCACGAAGATGCGGTCGATGTTTTTCGGGTCGATTCCGATTCCGTTGTCGCGGACGGCGAAGACCCATTCGTCGGCCGACTCCGTGGCCGATATTTGTACCCGGGACGGTTGGTCGCCGTGGAACTTGATCGCGTTGCCGATCAGGTTCTGGAAGAGGTGGGCCATCAGAACCGGATCGGCGGTTATGTTGGGTAGATCGTCGTGAGTAACCTCGGCGTGGTTGGACTGGATGGCCGCCTGAAGGTCGCCGAGAACCTGGTCGACAACCGCGCCCGAATCGAACGGCTCGAACTGCTTTCCGCGTGAGCCAACATGTGCATACGCCAGCAGATCCTCGATCAACCGTTGCATCCACCTGGCGGAGCGCATGCACAAGCTGATGAGGTCGCGAGCTTGCTCGTCGAGGCCTTCGCCATAACGCTGGTCGAGCAGTTGCAGGTAGCTGGACAACATGCGGAGCGGTTCCTGGAGGTCGTGCGACGCACTGTAAGCGAACTGTTGCAGATCCTGGTTCGACTGTTCCAGATTGGCCATGGTCCGCTTCAGTTCGGCCTCATCCTGCTTGGGTTTGGTGATATCGCGATCGACGCCCTGGTAGCCCAGGAAGGTCCCGTCCGCATCGAAGACCGGCATGCCGCTCGTCTCCAACACGACGCGCCGCCCGTCCTTGTGCAGGTTGGTGTTCTCCAATCGCAGGAATGGTTCTTGGGTCCTGGTGAGATCGCGGAACAAGGCGGCCACGCGCTGGGCTTCATCCGGCGGCATCAGATCGAATGGCTTCTTGCCGACGATTTCTTCCGGCTCGTAGCCCAACAGGTCCTTGACTTTCGGGCTGGCGTAGGTGTAGACGCCGTCGGCGTCCACCGCCCAGATCCAATCGCTGGTAATTTCAACCAGCCGGCGGAAGTACTGCTCGCCGCCGCAGTTTTGGATGGACTGGGCCGCCGCGCCCGATTGTTGGTGCCAGGTGTTTGGGGGCCGAGAGCAGTCGTTCGGTTCGTCCGCTGTTCGAGCAGGCATAACACCGTGTCCCATGGGGCAGAACAGTATTTCAACCGGAGTTGGTTGCCGGCGGGCGGACGTCCATCTTGCAACAGACGTCCACTCACCAGCATTTCCAGGATTGAATACGAAAGTCCTAATGAATACTACCCGCATTATCAGGGTTGTCAAGCCACCGGGTGAGGGATCCTGAAGACACATATTGGGGGGTAGACCATGCACCCGACGTGCCAATCGGCCGGTGTCCGACCGGCAATGGCGACAACCGGCGAACCGTACATTATCATGATGCACGTTTGGAACGGTTTGTTTTGTGGATTTTTCGGCCTCGGGAGGAAATTTCAGATGTATTACTTGCTTATCTGCTCCGTGCTGGCGTGTTGCATGATTGCCAGCCAAGGTGGCGAAGAGTTGTTCGTCGCCAAACCGTTGACTGCCCCAGACAGCTTCACCGGCGGAATCGAGGGGCCGGCCTGCGACGCCCAGGGCAACGTCTACGCGGTCAACTTCAAGAAGCAGCAGACGATCGGCCGTGTTACACCCAACGGCACGGCCACGGTGTTCGTCACGCTGCCCGGCGACAGCGTGGGAAACGGAATCCGCTTCGACCGTCAGGGCGTGATGTATATTGCCGACTACGTGGGCCACAACGTGCTGCGGATTCGTCCCAAGACCCGTAAGATCACCGTGTTTGCACATGAACCGGCCATGAACCAGCCGAACGACCTGGCGATCGGTCCCGACGGTATACTCTACGCCAGCGATCCGGATTGGAAGGCGAAGACCGGGCAAATCTGGCGGATCGATCGCTCCGGCAAGACTACACTGGTTGCGCCCGACATGGGAACTACCAACGGAATAGAAGTCAGCCCGGATGGGAAAACTCTCTACGTGAACGAAACCGTGCAGCGCAATATCTGGGCGTTTGCCATCAACAAGGACGGTTCGCTTGGCGACAAGCGGCTGCTGAAATCGTTTTCCGATTTCGGCTTCGACGGAATGCGCTGCGATGTCGACGGGAACTTGTACGTAACCCGCTACGGGAAGGGAACCGTGGTGAAGCTTTCTCCGAACGGCAAAGTCCTTCAGGAAATCGACGTGCTTGGCGCCCGGCCCAGCAACATCTGCTTTGGCGGGCCCGACGGCCGCACGGCCTACGTGACGGAAGTCGAGCACCGCCGGCTGGTTCAATTTCGCGTGGATCGCCCGGGCCTGGCCTGGCAACGATGGCAGGAGTGATGCGATCGTGCCCCATGTCCAGGTGATACCCATACTCAACACGGGCAAGGATTGCGGTTTTGTGACGAAGTTGTCAGTTATCAGTTGTCAGTTATCAGAGCTTGGAAACAACGGCTCTGGCAAGTCTTCAGACTGACTACTGATAACTGATTACTGATAACTGACTACTGATAACTGATTACTGATAACTGATTACTGATAACTGACTACTGATAACTGACTACTGATAACTTAATCCGAAAACCTCAATTCTTGACCGCGTTGAGTATATGTTGGTTGATTCGCCATATCCTGAGCCACCCGCCGCTCTGGCAAGGCCCCGCTTGAAGTATCTGGCGGCGTACCTTGGGCCGGGTGTGATTATTGCCTCGGTGACCATCGGCAGCGGCGAGTTGGTGTGGGCCTCCCGCAGCGGGGCGGTCTTCGGTTACGGCATGTTGTGGTGCTTTCTGTATGCGGGCGTGTTCAAGGCGATCCAGGTCTACACGGCCGCCCGGCATTTTACGCTCTGCGGCGAGCATCCGATCGTCGCCTGGACAAAGCTCCCCGGCCCGCCGCTTTGGTTTCCCCTGCTGATTGCCGTGCCGGCCGTGCTGCTTATGCCGATCGCCTTTTCGGCCATTCCGGAAATACTGGGCGGATACATGCATCGGCTCTTCCGAATGCCGCTGGCCGGGCAAGACGTGGGGCCCTGGACGTATCGCGAGTTCTGGATAAACGTCTGGGCCGCCGCGTTCCTGTCGCTCTGCCTCGCTATGGCGCTGGTGTCCAGCTACAAGTTGCTGGAACGCGCATCGACCGTGGTGCTGGGTGCGATCGTGCTCTGCGTGGGCGGTTCGGTCCTGGTGCTCGGGCCGAATCTGATCGAACTGATCGCCGGCCTGTTTGTTCCCCGGGTGGGTGACTATCCCGATTGGCTGCTGGCCACGCCCCAATACGCTGGTGAATTTCGCGGCCGCAGCCCGTGGCTGGAAGTGTCGCTGTACCTGGGGGCCGTTGGAGGTGGCGCGTACGACTACATCGGCTACGTAGGCATGATCCGCCAAAAAAGATGGGGCCTGGCCGGCCGACGCACGGCTGACCGCGAAGAACTGGACGCGGCCGTCTCGCCGCAGAACCCCCACGCGGCCGAAAACATCGCCCGGGCGAGACAGTGGACCCGTGCCCCCTTGTTCGACACGAGTGTCTCGTTCTTCTTCGTGATTCTCGTGACGCTCCTGTTTGGCATCATGGCCACGCTGGTCCTCAACAGCGCCCACGCCGTGCCGGCCAACAACGATCTGCTGAACGAGCAGGAGGTCTTCCTCACTCGCATCCATCCGGAGCTTTGTTGGGTGTACCGCACGGGCGTGTTCCTGGCGTTTCTCGGCACATTGTACGGGGCGTTTGAAGGGTATCGGCACACATTCGTCGAGAGCGTGGCGGCGATTGTGCCCGGACTGGCGACCAAGCGGCGGCAGCCGTGGCTGCGAGGTGGTATAGTGGCCTATTGCTTCTTGGGTGGTCTGTTGATGCTCTGGCTGCCCGAGGGACTGGCCGGCGATATCGTGGGCCGAATCACGTTCGGCACGATCATCAGCGGTGCGGCGGCATGCGGCCTGTGGTGCTTTGCCATGCTATGGACGGACTACGTCCGGCTGCCCGCCCCGCTTAGAATGAGTCCCCTGCTGCGGCTCTTGACCCTGATTGCCGGAATCGTAATGACACTGTTGGGAGTGCAAACAACAATCGCTTACTTCAGTTGAAGACGCCGTAACCGTTTACGGGC
>JAUWJC010000518.1 GCA_030607895.1 Pirellulales bacterium | reverse complement strand
GCTGCATATTACGGCGTTCGGTAACCAGTCAAAAAACATGTTGTTTTAGGCAAGATAGCCGTAAGTCGTGTGACTCAAATGACTTACGTTGATCACAATGGTTTTCATGAATAATCCGGGCTAACCCTCTTCCACTGGTGCCGGCTCCCAGGGGTTCGGCCAGTCGCCCCAGTGTTCCAGGTAGATACGGTAGGCGTCGACCTGTTCGGCCCGTTGTTCGAGCCACTGCTTCGTCTGGACGATGATTTGCTGCTCGACTTCCAGCGACAACTGGCCAACCAGCACTCGGCTTCTCAGAAACACGAAGTAGGTGTCCAGCACGTCGCAGCGGCAGTAACCGTTGATTTCGGCCAGCCGTCCGGCGTCGTACATGTCTTGAACCATGTCGCCTTGGACATCCATTTTGCCGGGTTTGCCCAGCAGGTTGGCGGCCAGATTCAGTCCGCCCTTGAACCGGGTGGAACCGAAGTTGGTCAGTAGCTCGCACAGGTCGATGTGCGAGTGTGTGTTGTAGCGGTTGCGGGGCTGCTCGAAGCTCTTGCCGGCCACGTTGAACCAGGTGGGTATGGCCACGCCGTATCGAAACGCGGCCAATTCCAGAAGTGGAACGTCGAACCCACGGCCGTTGAAGCTGACCAGGGTCGGTCGGCGATATTTCTCCCAACCACGCCAGAAATACTCGGTGATAACGTGCGGCCGGAATTCCGGTTCGTCGAGCAACACCAGATCGATCAGGCGGAAATCGGCCGCCACTTTGGCCACCGACACGGAAATGGGTATCTGGAAAGTGTAGGGAATAAAGTCGTTCTCGTACTTCTCCATCAACTCGTCTCGATACCGCCGGATGGCCTCCGCGGGCTCCAGCCTTTCGTCCGGATGCCGCAGTCTTGAGACCAACCGACCATCGGCAACACTTTCAATATCGAACACCAGGTAGCGAACGGTGGGAGCAGGCATGATCGAACACCTCCGGATAGTCCTTGAATCCTTGTAGGGTGGGTGCTTGCACACCCACGTTAAGACCGAACAAGAGCAAGCAGATCGCGTGGGTGCAAGCACCCACGTTAAGACCGAACAAGAGCAAGCAGATCGCGTGGGTGCAAGCACCCACCCTACAAGACTTAAATCCTCAGGCTGACCGTAGCCTACCAGACGCGATCCTGTTCGAGGAGGACAGAGACAGGCAATTTGGGCAATATACGTGGCGGGGTTGCCCCGCTGGACAGGCAGCCCTTGAATCGGCGCCGAGTCGGCTAAACTTCCCTTTCCGCGTGGGCCGACATAACTTGACGCCGGCCGCTCGGCCTGCTTTCGACTCGAATACTCCGCCGAGCAATTCCGCCGGCCCGCACCTGCCCTCCAAAGACCATCCCGCTACTACTACGCTTACCCAGGAAACCATCCCGTGCCACGGCTCTCGATTGTCGTCCCTTGGGACGGAAATGCCAAGCTGCTGGAGGATAGCCTGGTCTCGGTGCTGGAGAACCGGCCGGACGATTGCCAGATCATCGTCGTTTTGGGCGATGTTTACGACGACCCGTATGACCTGCAGGACGAAGTCTGCTTCGTGGAGGCGCCGCTTGGGGCCGGCCCGGTCACCTGTGTGAATTTGGGAATCGCTGCCGGCAACGCCCCGATTGTCCACGTTTTGGCTGGTGGCGTGCAGGTCAGCCCGGGCTGGGCGGAAGCGGCCCTGGCCCGGTTCGACGACCCGAAGGTGGCGGCCGTTGCACCGTTGGTGCTGGGCTTGGACGATCCGGACCGCGTGATATCGGCCGGAATGACCTACCAAAGCGGCGGCGCGGTGCGGGTGCTTGGACGGGGAGCGGCGGCGGTCAGTCGATATCCGCTGGCCGTGCTGGCCCCCGACATACGGGCTGCTTTCTACCGCCGCTCGGCCCTGGAACTGGCCGGGCCATTTCAGGGTGAAGTCGACGATCGCTTGGCGGCCGTCGACATGGCAATGACGTTGAAGCACGCCGGCCTGCACTCGGTCGAGGAGCCGAGTTGCCGAGTGTACGCGTCTAACGCGGACGCGCCGCGGACACGGACGTTCCGTCGAGCGTTGGAAGCGGAACGGGCCTTTTGGCGCTGGGCGCCTCGCGCCGGATGGCCGCGGTCGTTGGTCTCTCACGCGGCGATCGTAACGGCCGAATGTTGCGCGAGTTTCCCCCGGCCCGCCATGCTGTCCCAACTGGCCGGACGGTTGTTGGGTGGTTGTTGGATCGGGTCTCACCGGCGACACTACCGGCATATTACCCAATTGACCGAAAGCATCGAAGCCCCGCAACATACCGTCAGCGAGCCCCATTTCCATCGCAACCGCCGCACGACAACCGTTTCGGTGCGGCAGGGCCGAAAAAGGGACCAGGTTTAATTTGCCTCCAACGGCCCGAAGGGTGCTTCGCACAAATTAAACCTGGTCCCTTTTTCGGTCTAATCCGTTCGGGGAGAGTCCATTTTGTTGCGTACGTCGTCCGGCGTGTTACGGCCGGCCAGGGTCTTCTCGATGATAGGCTTGTAGAGTTCCGGCCGCCGTCCGGCAAACAGGGCCGAGCGGAGATCGGTCATTTTGTCTGGAATGGTCTTGGGATAGTAGCCCGCCAGATAGCCCTTCTTGCCGGCTTTTCAAGAGCAGAACGAGCGTGCCAATGCTTGCGATCTTCATGTGATAGCCTCTCTCGAAGGATGAAGGATGAAGGTACAATCTGGCCGCTTGCGGCTTCGCGGCGTCCAAGGTTCACCAATTGTAGAAGGTCGACGACGGCCGTGCAACTTTCCCGGTGGCCGGAAGCAAAATCATGGCGTCCCGTCACGTATACAAAGCCGCGTCGGGTGGTCGCGGTTGGAGGTGACACGAACGCATCCCTTCTGATACCCGAAGGCACGGGGTTCCCCGGTGGCCGGCACCACGTGTATGGGGCGTTTGGCTGTGCGGCAGACCGCGACCACCGGTCGCGGCTTTGTAGAAGGTCGGCGGCTCGCCGACCGGGTTCATCAGTTTCTTTTCCCGGCGCTGCCGTCTTTGTGGCTCTTCCGTTCTTGGGTGCAAAACGCTAGAAACGCGGCGGTGTGCCACTTCTTGCCCCGAAAAAACAACCCATTTGAGTTGGGCACACACAGCTTTCGGGCTTTCCGAATTGGACAGGTGTCCCGCAAGCAGTGTCGTGATGCAAGTTCAACGCTCACGGGAAGTTCCGCAAGCAGTGGCACACTGACCGCTTTCCAGGAGTTTGCACCTAAAAGCGGAAGAG
>JAUWJC010000162.1 GCA_030607895.1 Pirellulales bacterium | reverse complement strand
TATCAACTACCAACCTTCGTAACCGTTCACGGCGTGAAATGCCCTGTTTAGCGGGCGGGCTTGCCCGCCGTGGGCTGAAACACGGCGGACAAGTCCGCCGGCTAAACGAAACCGGTCGCAAAACAGTGTGTTTCACCCCATGAACGGTTACGAGGCACGGACACGAGCGGGAATGGAATTGTACAAGTGCCGGGAACGAAAAGTCGCTTGCGGCTTCGCTGCGTACCTGCTCGGGGTGCGAAGTCGCAAGCGGCTGATTCTTATTGGAACCAGTACGATGCACGGTCGCGGCAAACCTGGTTTTACACTCGTTGAGCTTTTGGTGGTCATCGCGATCATCGGCATCTTGATTGCGCTGCTGTTGCCCGCCGTGCAAAGCGCCCGGGAGGCCGCCCGGCGGATGTCGTGTGCCAACAGCTTCAGACAAGTCGGCCTGGCGATGCACAACTATCACACCACACACAACTGCTTTCCACCCGGCATGATCGTGTGGAACCAGTCGACACCGGACGCGTGCGGTTCCAGCCCGAACACCTACTACGCCGGCTGGGGCTGGGGGACCTTTATCCTGCCGTACCTGGAGCAGCAGCAGGTGTACGACATGATCCATTTTGATTCGTCGATCAGCTATTTCGACGAGGGCGACAATCGAGACGCCACCACCAAGCGGATCGAGACCTATCTCTGTCCCAGCGATCCACAGGGAGGGGAGTTGGTGCAGGTTTCCAGCACAACCGATACCGACGAGGATTGTCGCCAGACGAACATGGCGGGCGTGGCCGACAGCATCCAATGGACCTGCGACGGGCTGTGGGCGAAGCAATACAATTTAGCTAACGGCATGATGGCCGAGCGGCAGGCCTGCCACATTCGCGACGTGACCGATGGGACCAGCAATACGCTGATGATTGGCGAAGTCACCGGCGGGGGCCCCGGAACGCATCGAGGATACTTCTGGACATCGTGGGGCATTGCCGACACGCGCAACGGCATAAACGGACCGTTCAGCGTTCCCGGCGGTGGCGAGTGGCCCACCAGCGGCGTCTACGGCGAAGTACGCGACACGGGTTTCTCCAGCTATCATCCGGGCGGGTGCCATTTCGTGCTGGGCGACGGCAGCGTTCATTTCCTATCGGAAAACATGGACGCCGGCCTGTTGGCCGACCTGACAACCCGCGCCGGCGGCGAACCGACCTCGGCTGGGTTCTAAACACGGGTGGAATGATATTGAATCGGCAAGTTTGGATCGCGTTGAGTATCGGTTGCACTGCCGCCGTGGCGATGGCGAGCGGCTGCGGTGGGGACGGCCCCGAGCGCGTGGTCGTCTCCGGCTTGGTTACCTTCGAGGGCGAACCGATCAAAGAAGGCCGGATTCGCTTTTGCCCCATCAAGGATACCAACGCGCCCATGTCCGGCGCCATGATTGTCGACGGCCGGTACACGGTCGATGCCAAGGGCGGAGTGCCCGTGGGAACGCACGGGGTCGAGATCGAGGCCGTCAGGGCTCGGGGCAATGCGCCGAATGCCCGCGAGATGCCCGGCATGGGTGCGGCGTCCATCGAACAATACATACCCGATAGGTACAATATCAAGACAGAATTGCAGCTTACCATCGAGCCGGATAGCCCGAGTATCACCAAGGATTTTGACCTGGTCGAGTAGACCTATCAAAGGAGAAGCGATGCCACTCAGAACCCAATCTACCCTGCTGCTGGCCGGCGTTGTCCTGGCCGGCCTGGCCGCTCAAGCCGGCGGCGGCGAGGAACCGTTCCTCCACGAGAGCGACTTGTTCGTCTCGGGGCAAGACGGCTACCACACCTACCGCATTCCCGCCTTGCTGGTGACCAAAAAAGGAACGCTCCTGGCGTTTTGCGAGGGCCGCAAGGACAGCGGCAGCGACTTCCACAACATCGACACGCTGCTGAAGCGGTCCGAGGACGGCGGCAAGACCTGGAGTCGGCAGCAGGTTGTTTGGGACGACCAGGGCCACACCTGCGGCAATCCCTGCCCGGTCGAAGATCGCAAGACCGGCCGCATCTGGCTCTTGAGCACGTGGAACCACGGTGACGACGACACGAACATTTGGCGCGGCACCGGCAAGGACACCCGCCGCCCTTACGCCCGTTGGTCGGACGTTGACGGCCGCACCTGGTCCGAGCCGGTCGAGATCACCGCTGCCACCAAGCACAAGGACTGGCGCGGGTACGGCACGGGGCCGGGCGTGGGTATTCAACTCCGTCTCGGGCCGCACAAGGGACGGCTGGTGATCCCCTGCTGGCACACCGCGTCGAAGTACAACTTCGGCGCCCACGTCTTTTTCAGCGACGACCACGGTCAAACCTGGCAGCTTGCCAAAGACGCCCTCTATTCCAACGTCAACGAATGCCAGATAGTTGAACTGGTCGACGGCACACTGATGCTGAACATCCGCAATCGCGACGGCAAGAAGTGCCGGAAGATCGCCACCAGCCGCGACGGCGGCGACACCTGGTCCGAGATGTCACGCGACGAGGCCCTGATCGAGCCGGTCTGCCAGGCGAGTTTCCTCCGCTTGTCGACCGAAGCCGACGGTGGGAAAAACCGCCTGCTCTTTTCCAATCCGGCCAGCCGCTCACGCGACCATATGACCATCAAGCTCAGCTACGACGAAGGTCGCTCCTGGCCGGTGGCCAAGCTGCTTCACGCCGGACCGGCCGCTTATTCCTGCCTGGCCGTCACCGACGATATGACCATCCTTTGCTTCTACGAAGGCGGCGAAAAGCACCGTTATCAGAAGCTGATCCTGGCGCGGTTCAATCTCCAGTGGCTTACCGACGGCAAGGATAAACCAAGATGAGGATAAGAGCTATGACATTCAGAACCCCGTGTGCCTGGCTGCTGGCAGGCATCGTCCTGGTCGGCCTGGCCGGTGAAGCGGCCGGCGGTGAGGAGCCGTTCCTCCACGAGAGCGACTTGTTTGTCTCGGGGCAAGACGGCTACCACACCTACCGCATTCCGACGATGGTCATCTCGAAGAAGGGAACCGTGCTGGTCTTTTGCGAAGGCAGGAAGACCGGCATCAGTGACGCCGGCGACATCGATCTGCTGCTGCGGCGCAGCTTCGACGGCGGCAAGTCCTGGGGGAAAACCCGGTTGGTACACGAGGAAGGCGGAGCGACCAAGATCACTATCGGCAATCCGTGCCCCGTGGTCGACGCCCGGGGGACGATCCACCTCGTTTTCTGTAGGAACAACCGCCGGGCGTTCCACATGAAAAGCACCGACGACGGGGCGACCTTCTCTCGGCCGGTGGAAATCACGGCGACCTTTCGTGCCTTCGATCTCAAGTGGGACCGACTCGGCACCGGCCCGGTACACGGCATTCAAACCGGCTCCGGCCGCATCATCCTCCCGGTGTGGCTTTGGGATACGCACCAGCGGGGGGAACGCTCGGAGGTGATCCATAGTGATGATTCGGGCGCGACCTGGAGCCCGGGCGGAATTGTGCCCCTGAAGACCGAAAAGTACAACGAGTGTACGGTGCTGGAGACCGCCGACGGGTCGCTGTTGCTCAACTTGCGGATTGAAGGCGCCAAGAAGTGGAACGAAGGCATTGGCAAGAGGGCGGTCGCACGGAGCATTGACGGCGGACAGACGTGGACCGAAGCGAGACTTTCTGACGAGTTGCTCTGTCCCGTCTGCCAGGCCGCGATGGTCCGACTCACCCGTGCCGGTGCACACGGCAAGAACCGGATTCTCTTCTCGAACCCGGCCAACTCCAGCACACGCGACCACATGACCGTCAGGCTCAGCTACGACGAAGGTCGCTCTTGGCCGGTGGCGAAGCTGCTCCACGCCGGGCCTTCTTCGTATTCCGATCTGGCAGTGACGAAGGACATGACGATCCTTTGCGTCTACGAAGGCGGCCGGAAGCACCGTCGTGAATGGTTGAGGCTGGCCCGGTTCAATCTTCAGTGGCTTACCGACGGCAAGGATCGGTTGTCCCGCTGAAGCCCGCATTGTGGTACGCTACAAATTAGCAACTTCAGCATAATCATTTTGGTTCGAGGTAACGAGACATGTTTACTGCCATCAACACTGGAATTGTCCATCTTCTGCTGGCGGCAGCCCTGAGTGCCACGGGTGAGGCCGAGGCCGGTAAGATCCCGATCGTTTACTCCACCGATCTGCACCACCCTCACGTGGACCCCGACGACCATTTCGATCTTGCCACGCTGTTTGCAATTGCCGAATTCGACATACGGGCAGTCATCCTCGACTGCGGGTCGCGGCAACTGAAGCAGCCGGGCGAGATTCCGCTGAAGCAGATGATGCACCTGACGGGCCGGAAAGTCCCCTGCGCCGTCGGCCTTGGCAAACCGCTCGAGTCGGTTACCGACGATGGGCGCGGCCAGCCGGCGGAGTTCCAGAAAGGAGTCACGCTGATTCTCGATGTTTTGCGCCAATCGCGCCGGAAGGTAACTGTCTTTACCACCGGGAGCGTGCGGGACATGGCAGCCGCCTTCAATCGCGAGCCGGACCTGTTCCGCCGGAAGGTGGAACGTTTCTACCTTGTGGCCGGTTCTTACAACGTCCGCTTGGACAAAAAGAGTTTTGCTTGCATTATGAGGTCCGAGCTGCCCGTTTACTGGTGCATCGCGACTTACGCATGGAGGGGGAAGACTGTCAGCGTTTTCAATACGAATTGGGTCTTCCGTCAACGTGACGTGCTGGAAAGCTCGCCGACGGAACTACAGAACTTCTTCATCTACGCGCTGACCCTGAAACCGCAAAGCGTCGACCCAATCGCTTTCCTCTCGAAGCCCCACGATCTTTCCCGCCGCCTGGAGGTCTGGGACAAAAAAGGAGGCTGGTATTGGGACCACAAGCATCGGGATCATCAAACCGGCGGCTCTCGCGACATGTGGTGTACCGCGCCGTTGCTACACGCCGCGGGTCGACGAATCGTCGAGGTGGCGCCGGGCCGTTGGGCTGCCCGGCCCGGCCTAAGCGCCGGCCAACGCGAGGTGAATCTTTATGAGTTCATACCCGTGAGTGTGGCCGTTGATGACGATGGCCACTCCGCACCCAACTTCACTGAAACAACGTCCGACAACAGGCTAATCAAGTTCAACGTGGCAGCGCCGCCACGCAAAATGGTCATGTTCAAGCTGCTCGACGAAGCCAACTATGACAAGATCATGACGAGTTGCCTCCGCGAACTTTTCGCCGGTCGATAGGGTCACAGAGCGATAGAGGCAGGCTGTTATGACACATCGCGAACGGGTACAAGCGGCGGTCCAATTCGAGCGGCCCGACCGGCTTCCTTGTGACGAATCGTTTTGGGATGGAACGCTCGAGTTGTGGCGCCGGCAGGGGATGCCGGCTGATGTGAGCGCGGCGGAGTACTTTGACTTCGACCTATGCACGATGAGCCTCGACGCCTCACCTCGCTTCGAGCAAAAGGTCATCCAGCGGAAGGACGGCTGGATTACCTACGAAGACCGCTTTGGCTACACCGTGAGGAAGCGCGACGGGGTCTCCGGCACGATGGACTTCCTCGGCCACGTGACGGCGGATCGTCAGGCCTGGGAGCGGATCAAGCCCCGTTTTGCGCTTTCGACCGATCCGGGCGAGCCGGCTCGGATCGACCAGGCCAGCTACTTCGCGCCCGTCGATCCCTACCCGAGTTGGGAAGCAGCGGTTCGGAAGTACAGGCGCATTTATGCGACCGGCCGGTACATGCTCTTTCAGGCATACGGGCCGTGGGAGGCGACCTGGAGGCACCGGAGAATGGAGGATCTCCTGATGGACGTGGCCATAGAGCCGGATTGGGTCCGCGACATGGCCGACACCTATCAGGACCTGGTCATTGCCATACTCGGGCGCTGCCTCGATCTTGGCATGAAGCCCGACGGCTTCTTCATGGTTGAAGACCTCGGCTCGACCCGGTCGACGATGATCTCGCCCGAAAGTTGGCGCCGCGTATTCAAGCCGGCCGTGGCGCGTCTGGGGTCGTTTCTCCAGCAGCACGGAATCGACTTCTGGATGCACTCGTGCGGTGCCGTCCAGCCGCTACTCGACGATCTGGTCGACTGCGGCCTCCAGGTGATCAATCCGCTGCAAACAAACGCGGGTTTCGACGTGGTCCAGATGCGCAAACGCTACGGCGGCCGCCTGGCATTGTACGGAAATATCAGCGTGAAGAAGATGCTCGGCGCGCGGGACGAACTGGAACAAGAAATTCGCCGCAAAGTGCCCGTCGCTCGCCAGGGTGGGTACATCTTCCACTCCGACCACTCCGTGCCGCCGCAGGTGAGCTTCGAGCGTTTCTGCTGGATACTGAAAACCGCACGCGAGGCGTTCGACGGCTGATCGGTCCGCCGGTGGCACGCGGCCGCTGATTTTGGCACTCACCTTGTTCCCAAGCTGGAGCTTGGGAACGAGAAAAATATCCTGCCAGTTGTTGAATGTCGCGATCTTGGAGGGTATTTTGGGGGATGGCCTTTCAAGGGGCCAACGAGCGGCAACCCAAGAACCCGATCCCACTCGACGAGAACGAACGATGAAGATGCACTCTCGCAGGAAACAGCAAGCGCGAAACACCAATCGTTCGTTTTGGCCGATCTGTTGGCTGCTTGCGGTCGCGTTGTTTGCCGGTCCGGTCGGTGCGACGGCGGCACCGCCGGCTCGACCGAATGTGGTAGTGATTATGACCGACAATCACGGTGCGTGGACCCTGGGATGCTACGGCAACCGGGATATCAAGACGCCTCACGTCGACCGGCTCGCCGCGGAGGGCACGCTCTTCTCGCGCTGCTACTCGAACAACGCCGTCTGTTCGCCGACCCGGGCGAGCTTCCTCACCGGACTGATGCCCTGCCAGCACGGCGTGCATCGATATTTGGGCGGCGAAGGCGCGCAGTTGGGCCCCAACGCTTACAACACGCTCGAGGAGTTCGACACGCTGCCCTCGCTGCTGAGGGGGGCCGGCTACGTGGCCGGGTTGTCGGGCAAGTGGCACCTGGGCGGGAATCTGCATCCGCAGGAAGGATTCAGCTTTTGGGTAACCAAGCCGCACGGCAGCAGCGCGGGGTTCTACAATCAGAATGTCATCAAGGACGGCAAAATCCACACCGAGCCGACCTACCTGACCGACTATTGGACCAACCACGCCGTCGAGTTCATCGAGTCGAACCGCCGCCGGCCGTTCTTCCTCTTCCTGGCCTATAACGGCCCGTACGGTCTGGGAAGCTCGATGCTCGAGCCGATCCGCAACCGGCACAAGGAGACGTACGCCGGGGCCACGCTGCCTTCGTTTCCACGTCTGCCGCCGCAACCATGGAACTTCAATTACGGCGACCGCATCGGCAACATCCGGATCATTCGCAAGTACGCCGCCGAGATCAGCGGCATCGACGACGGCGTGGGCCGCGTGATGAATGTCCTCAAGCGGCTCAAGCTGGATGAGAATACGCTGATTATCTTTACGGCCGATCAGGGGATGTCGGGCGGACACAGCGGCTACTGGGGCATGGGCGATCACACCAGGCCGCTTACGGCCTTCGACTGGACCATGCACGTCCCGCTCATCTTCCGGCATCCCGGCCATGTGCCGGCCGGAAAACGCGTCGACCTACTGGTGAGCAACGTCGACTTCATGCCCACCATGCTCGACTACCTGGCCCTGCCGTGGAAGAACAAGTCGCAACCAAAGTCGCCCGGCCGCAGCTTTGCCGCGGTACTGTGGGGAGAGGAAATCAAGGACTGGGACGACACCGTGTTTTACGAGTTCGAGAACGTCCGGGCGATCCGCACCAACCGATGGAAATACATCGAGCGGTTCCGGCAATCGCCCAACGGGCTTTACGACCTGAGCGTCGATCCGGCCGAGTTGACGAACCTCACCGGCAAGCCCAAGCATGCTGAAACCGAGCGCGAGTTGGCCAGGCGGCTGCACGCCTATTTTGATCGGGTGGCCGATCCGAAGTGGGACTTGTGGAAAGGCGGCACGTCGAAGAGCGGCCTGATCATGCGAAAGCTGTTCGACAAACCGGGCCCCACCAGGCCCTAATCGGGATTATTCACAAATGTCACCGGACTTTGAGTAATTGCTTGTTTGCCAACGACTTAGACACTGCCCCCTCATCGGCACTGTGTAATGGGTGGCACGTCCC
>JAUWJC010000007.1 GCA_030607895.1 Pirellulales bacterium | reverse complement strand
GGGGGGGGGGGGCCCTAACAGGGCCGCTGTTTTTGTTGGGGCCCCCCCCCTGGGGGGCCGCGGGGGCAAATTAAACCGGGGGCCTTTTGGGGCCCCTCCTCTTGTCCCTTGGGTGGCAAGAGTTTAAGATGACGGGCTACGATGAGGCGGCAGCGGCCGGGCCGTTTCTGTTATTTGCCGGCCGGGTACAAGCCCCAGACCCAAACGCCTGAGGATCGCCGTGGGAAGCACGTTGTGGACAGGGTTGATTCTACTGGCCCAGGAGGGGGGTGCGGCGCCGCGCGGCGGCTCGACCATGTGGATACAAATCCTTACGCTCTGGCTGCCCATCGGCTTCCTCTTTTACTTCTTCCTGATCCGCCCACAGCGGAAGGAACAGGCCAAGCGGAAAGCGATGCGCGGTGCGCTGAAGAAGAACGACCGGGTGGTGACAACCGGCGGGATTTACGGCCTGGTGACAAACGTGCATCGCGAGGCCGACGAAGTAACCATCAAGGTCGACGAGGCCACGAACACCAAGTTGCGCGTGACGCTCGTCTCGGTTGCCCGGGTGTTGGGTACCGAATCATCGGGCGAGGGGTCTGGGAAAATGTAGGGTGGGTCGAGGCACGAGACCCACGCATAATGAGTCCAAATTAGATGCCTCCACGTGGGTCTCGTGCCTCGACCCACCCTACAGGAATTCCCGGAATCACGAAATCCTATCTAGGAACGAATTCCCATGCCTTGGTATGTAGTATTGCTGATTGTGTTGGCGTTGTTGACCGTGCCGTTCTTTTTGGGCGGCTACATGGCGCGCAAGCTCCGTATGCCCGACCACGGCTGGAAGATCGGCGTGGTGCTGTGGGCCTTGGCGTCGGGGCTTGTTGTCACCGTGTTTGGATGGCCACCCCACCTGGGCATCGACCTGAGCGGCGGCGTGATACTCGTCTACGAAATCGACCAGCAGAAGAAGGCCAACCCGAACCAATCGCTCGGCAAGGACCAAATGGAGAAACTGATCGCCGCGGTCAGTCGTCGAGTGAATCCGGGCGGCGTAAAAGAAGTCACCATTCGCGAGTACGGCGTCGAGCAGATCGAGATCATCGTTCCCGAGGCCAACGAGTCCGAACTGAGGCGGCTCAAGAAAATCGTAAGCAGCGTCGGCACGCTCGAGTTCCGCATCCTGGCCAACAATCGCGATCACAAATCGCTGATGGAGCGGGCCACGCAGGAATCGGGCAACGTAATCAAGGATTCGACGGGCAACGTGTTGGCATGGTGGGTGCCGGCGCAGTTAGGGGAAGAAAATAGCTTCGAGAGCTATCCCGAAATTGCTCGTCGCACGCGCAAAATCCGCGGCCATGACATGCTCGAGGTCCTGGTCGTTAAGGACACTTTCGACGTCAACGGCGGCTACCTCAAGCAGGCCATGTCCGACGTGGACCGCCGCGGCCGGCCGTGCGTTACTTTTGTGTTCAATTCGGCGGGCGGGCGGCTGTTTGGCGGCCTGACCGGGAATAATCTGCCAGACGAAGTCCAGGATTTCACCCGAAAGCTGGGGATTATCCTCGATGGCTTCCTCTATTCCGCCCCTGCCATCCAGAGCACGATTCACGAGCGGGGTGAGATCACGGGCGATTTCACCCAGGAAGAGGTGGAAGACCTGGTTGGCGTGCTCAACGCCGGCGCGCTACCCACCGCGCTTAGCAAGGACCCGATCAGCGAGATGCTTACCGGCCCCACCCTGGGTCGCGACACGATCGAACGAGGCAAGTACGCCATGCTGGCTTCGATGATCCTCGTCTTGCTCTTCATGCTGGTCTATTACCGGTTTGCCGGCATTGTGGCCAGTGCGGCCTTGCTGATGAACCTGGTGCTGATCCTGGGCATCATGATTACGATTCACGCCGCCTTCACTTTACCAGGCCTGGCGGGCTTGGTGTTGACCGTCGGCATGGCCGTCGACGCCAACGTCCTGGTCTTCGAACGAATTCGCGAAGAGGTTGCCCGTGGAGCCGCACTCAGGATGGCAATCCGCAACGGGTTTGCCCGGGCAACCACCACCATTGTCGACGCGAACCTCACCACGCTAATCGTGGCCACCGTGCTCTACGTGATCGGACACGACCAGATCAAGGGTTTTGCCGTCATATTGTGGCTGGGCGTGGTGTTGAGTATGTTCACGGCCATTTTCTGTTCCCGGGTGGTGTTCGACATTGCCGAGCGACGCCGCTGGATCACCAAGCTGCACATGATGCGAATACTGGGGCGGACGCAAATCGACTTCCTCGGAATGCGGCACGTGGCCTGGGCAATTTCGATTGCGGTGATAGTAGTCGGGCTGGCCGGCGTGGTCGCCCGCGGCAAAGGATTGCTCGACATCGACTTCACCGGCGGCGTGTCGGTCGAAACGCTCTTTATCAAGCCGCAAAACATCGCCGATATACGCAAGACCTTGAACGAACTGCCGGACCTGGCGGTTAGCGACGTGCAAATCGAGGGCGAACCACAAGGCGTGCGGTTCGTGATCAACACCTCGCAGCAGGGAGAAGTCGCCCCGGTCGCTCAGGAAAACATACCGGCGGTCGACGTGGTTGAAGACCACCTGAAAAAGGTCTTTGTCGACGAGAGGACCAAAACCTCGTTGCTGGCTCACAATTCCATGACGGTGAGCAACCTGAAGGCGATTGGACCGGCCAGGAAGAGCCCGGCCGAAAAAAAGCCGGCCGAGGAGAAACCGGCCGCACCGAGCGACAAGGCTCAAACCGGCAACGACCTGCCGCCCAATTCGCAGTTGGCTTCGGCCGATCCGTCGGCCGTCTTGCTGGCTCAGGCCGAAAAGGCGAAGCCGCCAGCCGAAAAACCGGCCAAGGCTTCCGAAAAGAAGCCGGAAAAGACGCCTATCGAGGCAGTGGACAAGCCGGACAAGGCGGGCGACGACCAGTTTCAGGGCGGAACCAGTGCGAAGTTGGATTTTGCCCAGAGAGTCAACTACGACTCGCTGGAGGACATGTTTACAGAGGAATTCAAGTCGGGTTCTCTCGGCAAGGCCGTTGCCTTCGATCTGTCCAACCCGAGCTACACGGAAGGTGACGGCACGGCGTACGCCGATTGGACCGCAAAGGTCCAATTACCGCCCGAGGAGGCCCAAAAACTGTTCGATTCGATTGCGCGGCGGCTTGCCGACACGCCGTTTTTCCCCTCGTCCAACTCGATCGGCGGCAAGGTGGCCGGCAGCACGCAAGTCCAGGCGATTTACGCTTTGGCAGCCAGTTTGCTGTTCATAGTGGGCTACATTTGGATTCGGTTTCAGCGTGTGATGTTCGGTCTTGCGGCGGTGGTTGCCCTGGTGCACGACGTGATGATTACGCTGGGGATGATCGCGCTGAGTTACTTCGTGGCGCCCTACTTGGGCATTCTGCTGATCGACCCTTTCAAGATCAGCCTCTCGGTGCTGGCCGCGTTCCTGACGATCATCGGCTATTCGCTCAACGACACGATCGTGGTTTTTGACCGGATTCGGGAGGTTCGCGGCAAGGCGCCCCAATTGTCGGCCGAGATGATCAACACCAGCATCAACCAGACGCTCAGCCGTACGCTGCTTACGTCGATAACGACGTTGCTTGTGGTGGTGGTTTTGTATGTTGCCGGCGGACAGGGCATTCATGCCTTCGCGTTTTCGCTGGTGGTCGGCATACTTGTCGGAACGTACAGTTCGATTTTCGTGGCCTCGCCCGTCTTGTTCTGGATGACCCGCTCCGCACGTTCCAAGCGATCGAATCGCGAAGCGTTGCCCAAGACGGCATGATACGGCAATGCCGCCGCACCGTGGTCTGATTGGCGTGCGAAGCCGCAAGCGGCTTTTTCGGTATCTTCGTTGAAATTGCCGCTTCTTTCCTGCCTGTCAAGGTCGCCACCTACGCCGGCCGAATCATCGCCAGACTCGGCAGGAGCGTACCGCAAGGAATGACGAATGACGAATGACGAATGACGAATGTTGAGTGAGGAAGCCGCAAATGACGAAGGTGCTGTTAGCGTCGACAGGCCGCGTTAAGATGAGGTAGCGACAATGGATCGTGGGTTGAAGATCGCATTGGCCTCGGGCGTGCTGCTGGGGGGAATTACCCTGGCGTTGATGTTCCGCCACCAGTCTCCGCGGAGTGCCAGCCCGACCTTGTCCTCGGAACGTCTGGTGCTGCGGGAGAAAATGGAGTTGCCCATCTCCGCCCGCGATACCATGAAGCGACCGGCCCGCCACGGCAATGCGTCGCCCACAATGTCGCCGCGCGTGACCGCTTCTCGACCGGCGGCAACCATTCTCACCCCACTGGCCCCCAGCCAATCCCCACCGGTGCTCGCCCGAGACTACCCCCACACCCCCGGCAATTCTCGTTGGGGCACTTCAATAGGCCTGCGACTGCCTGGGACCAACCATGCCACCACCGTACGAAGACACACAGTCCAGGACGGCGATACGCTCGAAAGTCTGGCCAAGCAGCACTTGGGCGATGCCCATAGGGCGATGGAAATCTACGACGCGAATCGGGACGTTCTATCAAATCCCGACGTTTTGCCGATCGGTGTGGAAATAAAGATGCCACCGCAACGACGTAATGCGCCTCCACCACCCCCGCCCGAACGGCCCCTAGTGGCAATCAATGTAGTGGGTAGCGGATAGTGGACGGGTTCAGATTGCTGTCCCCGACCCCTTGCGGGACTCCACTGACTCTAAACCCTCGCTACCGCGTGGCTATGCACCAGGTGGGGCATCCAGAGGCCTTTGCCGACCAATTCGATAAGGACGTCCGGGTCGAACGGTTTGCGCAGGTAGTAAGTCCCACCGACGGCATGGCTGCGGCGGATGATGTCGGGAATCTGCGCGCCGGAGAGAAACATGACGGGCACATCCTCAAGCGCCGGGTCCTCCTTGATCTGCTCGCAAAGCTTCAGGCCGCTTTGACCGGCCAGGTTGATATCGCAGATGATCAGATCCGGCGGAGTAGTCCGGGCGAACTCGACGGCAGACTCCGCGGTGCTGCAACAATGACAATCGTACTGGGCCCGGGCAAGAACCGCCGCGACTTCACCCAGCACTTCCGGCTCATCGTCAATTACAAGGACTAGTGGTTGTTGGGAGATACTCATAGGGGCCACCGTATCTGTTGGATTGCGGTTTGTGGAAACGGGTAGCAGTTCGGGGTCGATTGGGACGGGCAGCCGGCTGGAGCGCACGGAGCCTGCCTTTCTTGTTTCGTCCGCAAACTACCCGTTATTTAGCAAGCTTTGGCTAGATCACCCAACCGGAATTGTCCCGTCAAACGGTACAGAATGAAAAAAGCGACGGTGGGTTGAACACGGCCGCCAAGTCGGATACTATCAGTTCTCCACATAGTCTCACTTTTGTAGGGTGGGCACCGCCCACCACAACTCACTTTTGCAGGGTGGGCACCGCCCACCACAATATGTTGTACGTCGGTGGGCAGTGCCCACCCTACATTTTGGCTCTGGATCAACCATAACTGCATCCGTGCGAGACGCATACTTATGACTACACTCGATTATACCGTTCTGGTAGGGTACTTCCTCTTGATGATCCTCATCGGCGTGCTGTCGATGTTGAAAGTCAAGAAACAAGAAGACTACTTCATGGGCGGCCGGGGATTTGGAAAAATCCTTCAGGCCTTTGCCGCCTTCGGTGCCGGAACCGGGTCGTGGGACCCGGTGGCGGTCGGTCGGACCACGTTTACCAGCGGCCTGACCGGAATCTGGAGCGTGCTGTTGTGGTTGTTCGTTACGCCGTTCTACTGGATTGCCGGGGTGTGGTACCGGCGGATGCGGCACCTGACACTCGGCGATTGGTTCGTCGAGCGCTACCAGAGCAAGGGGATGGGGCTTGCCTACACGCTGTTCGGGGTCAGCTTCTACATGGTGGCCTTGGCGCTGGGGTTCTCGTCAATCGGCAAAGTCGGCGCCCCGCTGGTCGGAATCGATCAGGTCGACCTGCCCCTGGTCGGGATCGTCTCGATCGAGGCCGTCTTGGTGGTCCTCTGCGCGCTGGTTGTGTTGTTCTATGGCGTGGTGGGTGGACTTCGAGCGGCCTACTGGACCGACCTGATCCAGGGCATCTTCATTATTCTTCTGTCGGTCTTGCTGATTCCCGCCGGATTGAACGCCCTGGTCGATAACGCCGTGGCGACGAACGTTCCCGGTGCGGAGCAGATGGGCACGCTGGACGGCTTCAAGCTGATGCACGAACAGGTGCCGGACGAATACTTCGAGATCATCGAGAGCCCGCGAGGCGGCGAGTTCCCGCTGCACTACATCATAGGCATTTCGCTTCTGAACCTCGTGGGGATCATGGTGCAGCCGCACTTCATTGCAACCGGCGGCGGATCGGCCAAGACCGAGACCTCCGCCCGGGTGGGGTTGGTGGCCGGCAACTTCATGAAACGCTTTTGCACCATCGGCTGGGCACTGACGGCCCTGATTGTGTTGGCTTACATGGCCGATAACGTGGAAATTGCCGAAGACCCCGACAAGGTCTGGGGCGTGGCCGCCCGAGAACTCCTCGGACCGTTCAATCTGGGGTTGGTCGGGCTGATGTTGTCTTGTCTGATGGCCGCGCTTATGAGTTCGGCAAGCTGCTACATGCTGGTCACTTCCGCCCTGGTGGTCCGCAACGGGTACGCCGCCTACATCACGCCCAATGCGAGCGAACGGACCTATGTCATGGTGGGCCGGCTGATCGGCGCGTTGGTTATCGTGGGCGGGGCCATCGTCTCGCTCTGCTATCTGAATGTGTTCGAGCAGTTGAAGGTCACCTGGGAGTTGCCGATTCTGTTCGCCGCGCCGTTCTGGATTGGTATGTTCTGGCGCCGGGCAACAAAGACGGCCGCCTGGATCACAATCGCCTTCTCGCTACTCGCGTTCTTCCTTGTCCCGGCCGTATTGCCGAGGGTTATGCCTTCGCTGGCGGAGAACCAGCAATACTCGGACACCAACGACATTGTCACTACTATCGTCACCCGCAAAGCGGCCCAGGCAGACGTCGGCAAGCGCAAGGCAGCCATCGCCGTGTGGCACCGGCAGGTCCTCGACTGGACAAAACAGCAAAGCGGTCCGCAGGCCGAAGAAGTCGTTGTCGAGAAGTTCGGCCCCTGTCCGGAGCCGCTCGAGCTGGGTGAGATGATCGAGGACAAGTTCACTACCGGCGGCAAGCCCATCTACTGGAAGAGCAAGGTCGTGCCCATCGGCGAGGAGAAGTTGGTGCAAATCGACCGCACCGAAGACGGCAACACGGTAGTAATTCGCCAACGGTACGATTGCGAACTACGAGGCGAAGGCAGCTTCAACCTCGACTTCCTCCTCTACGACAAACTTGGCGTGCCGCTGACGAAAATGGACAACGCCACGCTCGAAACGCTTCGGCTGCCCACCCGGCTGGTGTTGCCCTTCGTAGTGATGGTCCTGCTGAGCCTCCTCACCCCGCGAAACAAGAAGGAGGCCTTGGATCGCTTCTACGTGAAGATGAAAACGCCCGTCGACCCCGATCCCGAGATCGATAAGTTCGAGCTAGAAACCTCCTACAAGAATCCCACCCGGTTCGATCATCGCCGGCTGTTCCCCTTCCTCGGGCTGGAGATCCAGAAGCCCAAGTTGCTGGACATTGCCGGTTTCGTGATCAGCTTCCTGATCTGCTTCGGGATTATCTGGTTCACCGTCTGGCTGGTAAACATAGGGCGATAAGGAGTCCACGTTTCGTCTTCTTGACAGTTTCGTCTTCTTGACAGTTTCGTCTTCTTGACAGTTTCGTCTTCTTGACAAGGGCTTGCCAAACCTCTATGTTATGCAAGGTAAGTGAGCTTTGATCCGCAAGCAGGCCAACGTGTGAGTGACCGATGAGAAAATACACCGCTGTCGTCGAGCGATGCCCTGACACGGGGCTCTACGTCGGTTATGTTCCCGGGTTTCCTGGAGCTCATTCGCAGGGAGAAACTCTCGGCGAACTCAATGAGAATCTCCGCGAGGTGGTCTCCATGCTTCTGGAAGACGGCGAACCTCAACTGGAGGGCGAGTTCGTGGGAACACAAACCGTGACGGTCATCTAGCCATGGCACGCGCTGCGGCTCCGTTTGTCGGCTATCAACAGCGGAAGGCGATGAATGTCAGGTCGTCGGGCTTTGAGGGTTGGCCATCCCGACCGCCTTGCATCCGGTCGCGGCAATACTCCGCCAAGATGCTGATCACCTTCTCCAGCGGCCCTTTGCGAATCCGCTCCACGATCTCGTGCAAATGAAGATTGTCAAACAGCCCGTCGCTGGCCAATAGCAGCGTGTCGTACCGGGCCAGTTCGATTGTGGAGCCGACCTCGATCCGCATGTCGGCCGCGCCAAGCATATTCGAGACCAGGTGGCGGTCTGCGTGGTTCATGGCCTCCGTCTCGTCCAACAGGCCCGACTCGACGGCATAACCGACGGGTGAATGAGAGACCGTTTGCAGCTTGATCTTCCCGCGCTGGCCAACCACCAGGATCATCGAATCGCCCACGTGATATGGGCGAACCGTGCGTCCTTGGATTTCGGCGATAGCCATGGTTGTTCCCGCGCCCACGCCCAATTCGCTGACCGCCCGATTGGCCCTTTCAAGCCCGTCGAGAATGGCCACTCGCAGGCTGGGGTCTTCCGCGGGAGCTTCCTCGATCCGGCGTAGCAACTCCCTGACTGCCAGGCTGGAGGCCTGCTCGCCGGCCGGCAATCCGCCCATCCCGTCGGCCACTACCAGGATTCCCGCATGACCGTTTCGCGGCACCAGCGCGGCGGCGTCCTCGTTAGGGGTAGTTTTGTCCGGCGAGCGCGTGGAGAGCACACCCGCTCGCCCAGCGGCAATCGGGTAGATTTCCCCCCGGGGCATCTCGGCCTGGAAAAACAGTTGGGCGTCCATGTTGTTATTATCGTCCGATGGGGTCTGCCGGCAATTGCGATTGTCACCAATCGTGTGGTTGGGTCCGTACCCACGCAGAATTGCCCCGTACGGCAACCATGGTATTACAGTGGTCGATGGCCGGGTGCCGCATCCGAAAAGCCGTCTGACTTGCAGTCTCACGCCCCGTCTTATCTAATGCGGCCACGCTCTACCGATCTTCATGCCCGTTCCAACAGGAGGAAAGACCAAGATGCGAATCATTGGAATTCTCGGCGGATCGCTAATTGCACTCGCCGCCGCATCGGCACGGGCCGGTGAGTTCTACGTGGCGCCGGCAGGCGACGACGCCAACCCGGGGACCAAAGACAGGCCCTTTGCCACGATCACACGTGCCCGCGACGCGGTTCGCCAAGCCAAGCTGAAGCTGAAGGTGAGCGAGCCCATGAACGTCTTCGTTCGCGGCGGCACCTACTACCTGAAGCAACCGCTGGTATTCGGTCCCAAGGACTCCGGCACGGCCGAGGCGCCTGTCACGTATACGGCCCACGAAAACGAGAAGGTGGTGCTCAGCGGCGGTCGAGTGGTTACCGGCTGGAAGACGTATCGAGACAAAATCCGGCAGTGTGACCTCAAGGCACTCGGCCTGGACAAAGCGGACTTCAAGCAACTCTTCCACAACGGCCGGCGGCAGCCCTTGGCCCGGGTGCCGAATTTCGATCCGGAGCATCCGCGGACCGGCGGGTTTTTCTATGTTTTCGAGGGAGGTCTGAAGGACAGCAAGCGGCTGCTGAAATACGACCCGGCCAGGTTCGACCCGAGCGGCTGGGCCCGGCCAACCCTAGCTAGGGTAGCCGTCTATTCCTACCACAACTGGACTAACAACACTATCTCCATTGCGAAGATCGATCGCCAAAAGCACATCATCACGCTGGCCGCCGACGCCTCCTATCAACTGATGCGCGATACGCGCTTCTACGTGCAAAACGTCTTCGAGGAACTGGACGCGCCGGGCGAGTGGTACTTGGACCGCGAGTCGGCCACGCTCTATTTCCGGCCACCGGACGACAAGCCGGCCGACGGTAGCGTGGTCGTACCCGTGCTGGACGGCGTCATCCAAATTAAAGGCACATCGGCCGACAGTGGCCGGGTCGAGCACTTGCGGATCGCCGGGTTTGCCATCCGCGCGTGCCGAGCCACGGCAGTCCGTATCGAGGCGGCCCGGCACTGCACGATCGCCAAGTGCATCATTACTAACACGGGCGCCGACGGTATTGCCGTCGCCGGCCGGTCCAGCAAGATACGCCTGGTGGGCAACGATCTGGCCCATATCGGTTCCGTCGGCATCAGGGCGGCCGGGCAGGATATCCTCGTCTCGAACAACCACCTGCACGACGTGGGCGATATCGACAATCACTTCAACCATGCGATCAGGATTTCAGGGAAATCCAACGTCGCCTCGCACAACCTCATCCACGACGTGCCCGCCTGGGGCATCGTCTTCCATGGCCACGGCAACATCATGGAGTACAACGACATCCACCACTTCGGCCTGAGCACGAACTTGGCTGGGGGAATTTACGCTTACGCCTTGAAAAACCCCGAGACGGTCGGCGATACCACGATTCGCTTCAACAAAATCACCGACGCTACCGGCTACGGGATGATTGGGCCGGGCCAGTGGCGACGGAACCCCGGCTGGGCCCTCTGGCTCGACGACATGATCAGCAATACCACCATCTTCGGCAATATCATGGTGCGAAACATGCTGGGGGGCGTTCAGTTGCATGGAGGCAAGAACAACGTCTTCGAGAACAATATCATGGGTGCCGGGCTGCCCAGCACAATGAATCACATCAGGCCCGGGGCGGAACCGTGCAATAACAAAATCGCCAGAAACATCATCTACTACTCGAACGTCTACCCGCGGCTGTTGCTCCGCTATGGATGGACGGTCAAGGGCTTCACCAAATCGGAAACCAACATTGCAGCGACCCCGGTTTTTCTCTGCGGCTGGAGTTCGGTGAAGACAGCCGTCTCCGCATCGGACCACAATCTGTTTTTCCCAATCCGTGGCAAGAACGTCGATGCGCTGTTGTACTTCCGCGGCGCGGACGCCAGTTTCCGTGGGCCTTGGGCAGATGCGCCGGTGGCGGATCGGGTAGCCTGGTGGCGCAAACAGGGCTTCGAGGCCCATTCGATCACCGCCGACCCGCTGTTCGTCGATGCCGCCAACGACGACTACCGGTTGAAGCCGGAATCGCCCGCCCTGAAGCTGGGCTTCAAGCCTATCCCGGCGGACCGCATCGGCCTGTTCGACAGCCCCGATCGGGCCAGTTGGCCGGTGGCCGACCACCGGAACATCCAGCGGGAAAAACCCTTGCTGAATCCAAGATGAACCACCGTGCCCCCCGCCGGGCCGAAAAAGGGACCAGGTTTAATTTGCCGCCTGCGGCCCGAAGGGTGCTTCGCACAAATTAAACCTGGGCCCTTTTTCGGTCAGTCCCACTGCATTGTCTCCTGGTACTGCCGGAGTTGGCCGGCGGTGCGGTATTTCTTGAGGATCAACGTGCGCTTCAGGCCGCGGCAGATGGCCTTGGCCTCGGGAGGTTGTTTGGCGTAACGCTTTCGCCCGCCGATGGCGTCGTAGAAGATGCGGATCAGATTGCAGACGTCGTCGTGGATGTTCTCCGGAGTGGCCGGCCCCCAGTGGAACATGTCCATCAGTTTCAGGTCGAACGCCAGCCCGTAGCGGCGGATAATCACGTTCTCGTCGTGCAAATCGCCGTGGTACTCGCGAAGGTTGTGAATACTCTCGATGCCGATGGCCAGGGCATGCAAAAGGTGCAGGCCCTGGAAGACGCTGATCCGCCGGCCCGGCTGCCGGGCGAGGAACTCGCTGAGCAGTTCGCCCTCGACGTACTCGGAGACGAGGAACCGGACGGGTAGGTCCCGATAGGTGATAGTTTCCTGGGTGTGGTACTGGATGAGTATCGGGCAGTGGCGGAGCTTGTGTAGTTTTTTGGCGTAGAATCGGGCGGCCCGATTTCCCGGGTTGCGGTGCGGAAACCAGAACTTGCCCGCCCGCTCGATACCCGTGGCACACTCGCGAAGCATGTAGACTTCGCCCTCCCAACCGGTCCCCAGTTGGGCAACGATCTCGTACTTACCGGCCAGGACCGTACCGGGTTTGAAGTCGAACTTCGTGATCCGGCGGCTATTGGTTTTCTTTTTCTTGCCCATGACGCCCCCAGCACCAAATCAGCAATCAGCAATCAGCAATCAGCAATCCCCGACCCCTGATTCTAATCAAGTATACGAGCGCTAGGAAGTCATAAACCGCGTGGGTAGTGATGGGAACCAGCATGTTGCCGGTGGCGATCCAGAGCCAACCCAGATACAGACCGATCAGTCCGGCCAGTAGGGCGTAGGTGGGCGTGATGCAGTGCACCAGGCCGAAAAGCACACTGGCGCCGATCAGCCCGACCCACACGCCCGATGCCCCCCCCACCCAGCCGGCAAGAGCCTCTTGAAGGACGCCCCGAAACAACATCTCTTCACCCAAACCGGCCACGGCCGAAATGACCGCCAGCTCCCACAACCGGCACGGCCGAAACAGGGGAACCAACATCTCGTCCACCACGCGAAGGATTTTCCTGAAGGGCGCAAGTGGCCATTTGGTGCAAATCCAAGCCAGCACCAGCGGCGGGCCGGCAGCGGCCGCTCCACATCCGACGGCCGGAAGCGTCCAGCGGACCGTCTCGCCGCCGGGCAGCCCCAGCAGGTATCCCAACACCAGGGCGACCAGCCCAAGACTCCCTTCGAACGCCACGGCGATCAGGAAGAAGCTGCGCGGCGAGGGTAGATCATCGTCCATCGTTCAGGCCGTCTAACTGGCAGAAGTAGGGTGGGCACCGCCCACCAATAGCAAGGATTGCCGGTCCTGGTGGGCAATGCCCACCCTACTGCTCTCGCAAAGCAATGCTTGCCAGTATATGCGAACCGGCTCGAAGCGGGGAGCATTCCGGACACTACAATCCATTGGACTGACCTCCGTCTGGTGGGCAAATGGGGCATCCTTGACGATCTTTCCGTCGTGCTATAGATTAACCTGTTTCATTTTTCCCGGCTCGGCCAAACGTAGAGTATAGACGCTGCCGGTGGGGCTTGGGCACCCGTTCCGGCGGCGATTGGAACACGAAACAGACCTATTTTTCATGTGACATGAAGGAAACAATCATGGCGAAGTACGTCTACTGCTTTGGTCCCAAGGGGACCGACGGCGATGCAACGATGCGGAATCTGCTCGGCGGGAAGGGGGCCAACCTGGCCGAAATGGCCAAGCTGGGACTACCCGTCCCGGCCGGCTTCACGCTTACCACCGAGCTATGCACGGTCTACTTCAAGGAGGGCGGGAAGTATCCCGACTCGCTTGAAAAAGAGGTCCGGCAGGCCATGGCTCAGACCGAAGCCGCCATGGGTATGAAGTACGGCGATCCGGAAAACCCCCTCTTGCTGTCCTGCCGAAGCGGTGCCCGGCAGTCGATGCCCGGCATGATGGAAACCGTGCTCAACGTCGGATTGTGCTCGAAGACGATTCCCGGGCTGGTGAAGAAGTCGGGCAACGAGCGGTTCGTCTACGACGCCTACCGCCGGCTGATCACCATGTACTCGGACGTGGTGATGGAGAAGGCCGAAGATATCCAACCCGAGGAAGGCCAAGGCATCCGCGTCCAACTCGAAAAAATCATGGACAAGATGAAAGAGGCCAAGGGCTACAAGTCCGACACCGACCTGACGGCCGACGATCTCACGACACTCTGCGAGGCTTACAAGGCCAAGATCAAAGCGGTCCTTGGCCGCGAGTTCCCCGACGATGCCCAGGAGCAGTTTTGGGGTGCGACCAGTGCCGTGTTCAAGAGCTGGAACGGCGGTCGGGCGGTTTCCTACCGGAGGATCGAGAAGATTCCCGGCGAGTGGGGCACCGCCTGCAACGTGCAGAGCATGGTGTTCGGAAACATGGGCGAAAGTTCGGCGACCGGCGTGGCCTTCACACGCAACCCGGCCACCGGCGAGAATAAGTTCTACGGCGAATGGCTTGTCGACGCCCAGGGCGAAGACGTGGTTGCCGGCATTCGAACGCCCAACCCGCTGAACGACGAGACCAAGAACGAGCAGAACAAGCACCTAGCTTCGCTTCAAGCCGAATGGCCCAAGCTCTACAACGAGTTGTCCGGTATCCGCTCCAATCTGGAGAAGCATTACAGCGACATGCAGGATATCGAGTTCACCATCCAGGAGGGCATCCTCTATATGCTCCAGTGCCGCGGCGGCAAGCGGACAGGAACCGCCGCACTGAACATGGCCATGGACATGCTCGCCGAAGGGCTTATCGACGAGACAACCGCCGTGATGCGGGTGCAGCCGGAACAACTCGACGAGCTTCTGCACCCAGTCATCGACCCGCGGGCCGAAAAGAAAGCAAAGTCGTTCGTCTCCGGGTTGCCCGCAGGGCCGGGTGGTGCGTCGGGAGAAATTGTCTTCACGTCGGCCGACGCCGTGGCCGCCGCCGCCCGTGGCAAGGAAGTCATCCTGGTCCGCGAAGAGACCAACCCCGAGGACGTTGAAGGCATGAGAGCGGCCGAGGGCATTTTGACCGCTCGCGGCGGCATGACCAGCCACGCCGCCCTGGTCGCACGCGGCTGGGGTAAGTGTTGCATCGTGGGCGCCGCCGCTATCAAGATCGACCTGGCCGCCAAGAAGATGACCGTCGATGGAAAGACGTTTGGCGAAGGCGACATCCTCACGCTCAACGGTACCAAGGGCCTGGCCTACGAAGGTGCGCTTGACATGATGGACGCCACCGAAAACCCCCGCTTCCAGGAGTTCATGAAACTGGCCGACAGGCACCGGACCCTGGGCGTGCGGACCACTGCCGACACACCCGAAGACGCAAAAATCGCCCGGCAGTTCGGCGCCGAAGGAATCGGCCTGTTCCGCACCGAGCATATGTTCTACGGCGTCGGGGCCGAAAAACCGCTGTTCGTGTTACGCAAGATGATCCATGCCGGCAGCGACAAGGAGCGCAACAAGGCAATCGACGAGTTGGCGCCGTTCGTCAAACGCGACATCAAGGCAACGCTCGAAGCCATGGACGGGTTGCCCGTCACTATCCGACTGTTGGATCCGCCGTTGCACGAGTTCGTGCCGCAAAACGCAGAGGCCCTGGCCGAATTGGCCAAGGCGCTGGGTATCAGCGTCGACGAGGGCCAACAGCGGGGCGCCGACCTGCACGAAGTCAACCCGATGATGGGGCACCGCGGCGTGCGGCTGGGTATCACCTATCCGTATCTGACCGAAATGCAAATCCGTGCACTCCTCGAGGCGGCCGCCGAACTGAAGAAAGAAGGCAAGAACCCTCAGCCGGAAATTATGGTCCCCGTAACCTGCGCCGTCAAAGAACTCGACTTCGTTAAGCCGATCCTCGATCGAGTTGAACTGGAAGTGGAGAAAGAGGCGGGCGTCGGAATCGATTGCCTTTACGGAACGATGATCGAGATTCCACGGGCCTGCCTGATGGCCGATCGGATGGCCGAGACGGCCCAGTTCTTCTCGTTCGGCACCAACGACCTGACGCAGATGAGCTTCGGGTTCAGCCGCGACGACATCGGCGGGTTCCTCCCGGACTATCTGGAAAGTGGAATCCTGGATGCCGATCCGTTCCAGACGATCGACATCAGCGGCGTCGGCCAGTTGATCCACATGGCTGTCGAGAAGGGCCGCGCCACGCGCGAGAACCTGAAGATCGGCATCTGCGGCGAGCAGGGCGGCGATCCGGCCTCGGTCGACTTCTGCTTCAAGACCGGGCTGAACTACGTCAGTTGCTCCCCGTATCGAGTTCCCATCGCCCGGCTGTCGGCCGCACAGGCTGCGATCAAGGCAAAGAAATAGGGGCTCGGTGCCGGGCGGGTGCCGGAAGACCTTAAGTGTTTCTGTATAACAACTTACGACTACGAGCCCGATCCGCCTGGGCCGGTCGTAACCGTTATGGAATCACCAAAAATGGCCTTTCGCGGGCCAATTACTTGCTTTGCCTAACTTGCCCAATTAGAATCGATAGAGTGGCCCTTGTCGGTCGCCGGTGTGTTTTGTCTCTTCCGCATAGGCAAACAGGCAGACATTCAGTTCGTCAACCACGCGCTCCCACCCGCCATGTATTCTTGACCGGGTGGGAGCGTAACCGGATACTGTTTTTGGAGTCTACCGCCGTTACTTCCGCGCGATTTGCGCGTATGTTTGAGCCGGGCCGTGCCGGCCCGGGATTTTGGTTGTGGCTTCCAGTCACACTAGGAAATGGAGAAGTTGCTCATGCGTTGGCAAGCAGTCGGTACTCGAATGGTTTCTCTGCTGGCGGCCCTGGGGGTCGTGCTGGGTGGGTGGTCGTTGGCCAGCGCGCAAATCGGAACGCAGGCAGGGGTCGTTGTCGATGCCCAAGGCGTGCTTCAGAAGACGGTTTTTTCCGATCCGGGCGGACAGTTGCTGCGCGAGCGGGTTGCCGCGGCCAAGGCCTCGCTAAAGCCGGAGCTTGCCTACTTCAGCAAGCTCCGCAAGATATCGCTGAACCGTTTGGAAGACGCCATTCGGCAGCGGCAAATCGTCCCTACCGACGAAATGCGATACCTGGCCGGACTGCTCCGCGTGCAGTACGTTTTCTACTATCCCGATTCGAAAGACATCGTCATTGCCGGTCCGGCGGAAGGTTGGGTTACCAATCCGGCAGGCCGGGTCGTCGGGATAACAAGCGGTCGACCGGTGATCCAGTTGCAGGATCTCGTCGTGGCCCTTCGGGCATTTCCACCTGAGGGGCGGGGCACGCAGTTGATCGGCTGCTCGATCGATCCTACCACCGAAGGCCTGGCCGCCATGCAACGCTTTCTGCGGAGCATTGGCAGCCGCGCCACTCCCGGGCAAACGCAATACATCGTGGGCGGGCTGCGGACCAGCTTGGGGTTGCAGACCGTCAGCATCAACGGCGTTTCGCCCAAGACCCATTTCGCCCAAGTGCTGGTCGAGGCCGACTACCGCATGAAGCTGATCGGCATTGGGCTGGAGAAGCCGCCCGTCAAACTGGTCAGTTTCGTCGATCGGGCCAGTCCCTCCCAGGTCGCTCGCAACGCACTCCAGCGCTGGTTCTTCATGCCCGACTACAACTGCGTTCGCGCCAGCAAAGACGGCCTGGCGATGGAACTCGTCGGCGACGGCGTGAAGTTGGTTGGCGAAGACGAGATGGTTACCTCAGGCGGTCAGCGGAAGGCGGCCTCGCGCTCGAGCCGCGCCAGCCAGGCGTTCGTGGCCAGCTTCACCAAAAAATACTCCGAACTGGCCGACCGCTCGCCCGTCTATGCCGAACTGCGAAACCTGATCGACCTGGCCGTGGTCGCGGCCTTCATCCAACAGGAAGACTACTACGGCCGGTCGGGCTGGAAGATGGAGGTCTTGGGTGACGAGCAGGCCTTCTCCGTCGAGACCTATACCGCCCCCACGCAGGTCGCATCGGCTGCAACCGCCCGGGGGAAGGGCAATCGGCTGATGACTCCGAGCGGCGGCGGCGTCGATATCCGGGCGGCCGAGGCACTTGAGGAGCCTAACCTGCTGCCCGACGAGAACGGCAGAGTCGCCACGCTCCGCAAGGAAGTCAAACTCGATCTAGCCAAAGGCCAGTGGTGGTGGGACTGAAGTCGAAGGGGGAAGGCGGAAGGGGGAAGGCTGGAAGCGAGACAGAGTCTGTGGTATGAGTTGGGCCGGTTCCAGCAGGAGAACCGGCCCTTCTTGTTGCGCTTTCGGTACATCGGCATCGAATCGCTTGCGGCTTCGCATGATTCCATGAAGTGAATGAGTTGCCCCCCAGACGGCGGTGTTTCGGGCACCCGCTTGCCCAAATTGCGAGAGTGCATTAAGCTGGCTGGTTCACTTCAATCGCGTCTCTCGATCATTCTATTTTCAACCCATGAGCGATCCATTCTTTCAGCGTTTGTTTGCCGAGCGGATCGGCGGCCCTAACTACGGCAAAAGCACCGAGATATACAAGTTCGAGAAGATAAAACGGGCCAAGCGGAAGGCGCTGGCCGACTATCCCGACCGGGTGCTGATCGATTTTGGCATCGGCGAGAACGACGAGATGGCTGCCGAGTCGGTGCGGCGGGTGATGACCGCCGAGATCGACAAACCGGCCAATCGGGGCTACGCGGATAACGGAATAGCCGAGTTCAAGGAGGCCGCCTGCCGATTCATGGCCCGGGAGTTTGGCGTCAAGCTCGATCCGGTCTCCGAGATCAACCACTCGATCGGGTCGAAGCCGGCTTTGGCCATGCTGCCGGCCGTGTTCATCAACCCGGGCGACGTGACGCTGATGACCGTGCCCGGCTATCCGGTGGCCGGCACCCACACGGAGTACTACGGCGGCGAAGTCCATCGGCTTCCGCTTCTGGCCGAGAACGATTTCTTTCCCGAGCGGGATTCGATTCCCGACGATATCCGTCGACGCGCCAAGCTGCTGGTGATCAACTACCCCAACAGCCCGACCGGCAAGGTAGCCACGCGGGAATTCTACGAGAAAGTGGTCGATTTCGCCCAAACCAACGACCTGGTAGTCGTTCAGGATGCCGCCCACGTGATGTTGAGTTTCGAGGGCAAGCCGCTCAGTTTTCTCCAGATACCCGGTGCCCGCGAGGTGGGTGTCGAGATACATTCGCTTTCCAAAGGCTGGAACATGATCGGCTGGCGGATGGGTTGGGTTTGCGGTCACGAGCGGATAGTCCGGGCGTTTGCCGACGTTAAGGACAACTACGACTCGGGGCAGTTCATTGCCATACAGAAGTCGGCTGCCGCGGCGCTTGACGATCCGGAGATTCCACGCCGGACTCGCCGGAAGTATCACCGGCGGTTGAAGAAACTGGTCGAGGTGCTTGGCCGCCTGGGGTTCGACTGCCGCATGCCCGGCGGATCGTATTTCCTTTATACACCCAGCCCCCGCGGCGCACGCGGCGGCCCGACGTTCGACTCGGCCGAAGCGGCCGGCCAGTACCTGATTACCGAGCACTCGATATGCACCGTCCCCTGGGACGACGCAGGCGCGTATCTGCGTTTCTCGGTTACTTACGAGGCAGCCGACGAGCAGGCCGAAGACGCCCTGATGGCGGAAACCGAAAGACGGCTCAAGACAGTCCAATTCGTATTCTGATGTAAAGCCGCGACCAGTGGTCGCGTTTTTTCGAGTTGCCGGTTCATTTGGTGAACCGCGACCACTGGTCGCGGCT
>JAUWJC010000342.1 GCA_030607895.1 Pirellulales bacterium | reverse complement strand
GATGAAGGCCGCTTGCGGCATAGCTACTCGGGAATAAATCCGCCCCAATCGGTATCTCTCATAATGTCATGATGATATATAGTCTACTTGCCGACGCGGTTGGACTGGTACATGCGGCCTTTGTGCAGTGTGTGGCGGCGGGGCTGTTGGTCATCTTGTTGGGGGCCGGGCTGGGTTGGGGCTGGGTGCGCAACTTCTGGTTTCGCACCGGCCATCTGCTGGCCATCGGCGTGGTTGTGGCGCAGGCGCTGTTGGGAGTACTCTGCCCCTTGACGACGTTGGAAAAACGGTTGCGTATCGCGGCGGGCGACGCGACCTATCCCGGTTCGTTTGTCGCATACTGGGCACATCGGCTGATATTTTACGACGCTCCCACTTGGGTGTTCACGGTGTGCTACTGCCTGTTCGGGGCGGTGGTTCTTGCCACGCTGCTTCTCTGGCCGCCTCGCTTGCCGTGGCGAAAGGCCCCGGACGCTGGAGGTTGAAGGCCACGTGGGGTCTGATCGCGGTGTCAGGACCCCGGTTTCCCGCACGGCCTTTTTCCTCGTCAAACCCGTTGTTGTCGGCAAGGGCGACCAGATTGCTCCTTGCTTTTTGGCCGGGTTACTGGTAAGATGATTGTGCGGTCGTCAGCCGCTTCCGGTATCGTCGCGACGACGCTGGCAGCGGTTGACGAACATGGTCCTCTACCATGCTCGTGCTGTCGATGTAAATTTTGGTGAGCCGATAAGTTGCCCGTTGGGTGCCTGTTTAACCGGCACCGGCCGCGTGTATAGCCGTTGTCCGGTTCGCCAAGGCGGATCGGCAACGGATCACACAACCCGGTGCCCAGGTCGCCCCCTTGGAAAGACGGGCTCTCAAAAACGCATCGCCACGGCATTACGGTGGAGGACCTTTTTTGATTTCTGATTTGGGATTTCTGATTTGGGATTTCAGCCTTCAGCTTTCAGCTCTCAGCTTTCGGTTGAACTTGCCGCCAAACGCGACCGGTTGCTGGAGTTGCTTGAGAGCTACGGGAGTTGCGTCGTAGCCTTTTCCGGTGGGTTGGATAGCAGCGTGTTGGCCAAGGCGGCCCAACTGGCACTCGGTGATCGGGCCGTGGCCGTAACGGCCACCAGCGCGAGCATGCCCACCGAAGAACTCGATGAAGCGGTCAAGCTGGCCGGCCAAATCGGCATTCGCCACGAGGTGGTCGAGACGGACGAAATATCGAACCCCGACTATCAAAAGAACGAGGCCGACCGCTGCTACCATTGCCGGATCGAGATCTTGGGCCGGATCAAGAGTCTCGCCCGCCAGTTAGACGCCGCCGTGGTGGCCGACGGCGCGAACCGCGACGACCAGGGCGAGCACCGGCCCGGCCTGCGTGCCGGCAAAGAACAAAAGGTGCGAAGCCCACTAGCCGAGTGTGGCCTGAGGAAATCGGAGCTTCGCAAGCTGGCGGCCGTTTGGGGCCTTTCCGTCTGGAACAAGTCGGCCTCGCCTTGCCTGAGCAGCCGGATCGCCTACGGCGAGCAAATCACACCCGAGCGGCTGGCGATGGTCGGTCGGGCCGAGCGGTTCCTGCGCGGGTTCGGCTTCGAGCCGCTTAGGGTTCGCTACCACAAGGGCGACGTGGCGCGGATTGAAGTGTCGCCGGAAGCCTTATCCAAGTTTTTGGATGCGGAGTTCTGCCGCAAGGTGGTCGAGGAATTGAAGTCGGGCGGCTTCAAGTACGTTTCGCTCGATCTGGAAGGCTTCCGCAGCGGCAGCCTGAACGATCTGCTGAAGGCAGAAGACATCGAGAAGGCAGAAAGCTGAAGGACGTGTAGGGTGGGTCGCGTGCTTCGATCCACCCTGCGGGAATTCACTGCTTGCTCATCTCTCTCGAATTGCGCTGGTCTTCAGGCCACAGTGTTTCTCAATGGGATCGAAGTCCTTGTCGCTGTGAAGCAGTGGTACTTCGTTCTCGATCGCAACTGCCGCGATCATGCAGTCGACCGGTTTTCGAATCGTGATGCCCTTCTGTCTCAACCGGCGGTAGATGTCCGCGGATGCGATAAAGGTTTTCAGGGTCATCTGGAGGAAGAGCAGGGAATTGAAGTAGTTCTTCGTCTTTCCGTACTCTCTATCATTACGAATGCCTTGCAGGACTTCCGTAAGGATCACGCCACAAGTACAGATATCCTCATCTCGCCTGAGAGAATCTTCCAACAGTTTGACATGGGGACGAGGCCGCGAGGCAAAGAAGTCGATCCACACGGTCGTGTCGACAAGAAGCATCAGGAGCGTCTCCCGCGCCAGGCGCCAAGGTCACCATCCCACAAGACGTTACCTTTCAACTCGAGTATCTTTTTCTGGCGCACATGGCGCAGCAATTCCTGTAACGCATGGTCTATCAGACCCCTTTTGGTCTTGATCCCCGTGGCTTTCTGACATTGAGCCACCAACTTATCGTCCAGAACGATGTTCGTGCGTCCCATTTCTGTCACCTCCATTTTCCATACACATTATACTACCGATAATGTGTATGTCAAGGTTCTTCTTCAAGGAGATAATGCCCGGAGTGATCCGGATCTTTGGCAATCGTTACGGCACCATAGTTGACAACCGGTTCTTGGGCCAGTATTCTTAGTGGTGTGTTGCCCTCACACAAGAAAGCCTTCGCTGGAAGATGCCTACGACAGGACCGCTTGGGAAGTGCTGGGGCACAAGGACGTGAAAACAACGATCTCTCGTTCGGGGGGGCATTCCTTTGGTAAGCTGGTCATCGATCTCAAGGCGAAACGCAAGACCAAGAATAAGTAGAAGGAGGCTCACATGAACTACAAGATTGTTCTTCATCGCACCGATGAGGGGATCAGCGTGTCCGTTCCGGCATTGCCCGGTTGCTGGTCCGAGGGTGACACCGAGGAAGAGGCGCTGGCCAACATCCAAGACGCGATTCGTGAGTACTTGGCCGCACTGGAAGATCGCTTCCGAGATGCGGAAGTACGCGAAGTGGAAGTGTAGGTTTAGCCGTGCCGAAGATTTCTGGTGTCAATTTATCCCGAGGTCAGCATCGCCACCAGGAGAATTAGGACGATCACGCAGCCGGCGCCTATCACGGCCCAGAGCCAGATGGGTGTATCTTTGCCGTGGGCGCGGTAGGCTTCGATCTGCTCTTTGGTCATTGGGTAACGTGAGCGAAGCCGGGCGACCATTGGCGAGGAGTCCTGGGTGAGGAAATCGAGGTTGGGCTTTTCCTCCAAGGGCTTGGCCACCGGCAGCGATTTAGCACTGCCCGATTTGATCCCTGAATCCTTGGCAAGAGACTCCCGGATCGGCGAGCCGCCGGGTCCCTTAATCGTGGCCCGATCCTGGTTGGCCGCCGTGTCGGTTGTGGCCGACTTGACGGACGACGAGGGTTTTGTTCGTCTGGGTGGCTTGTCGGTTCTGGGGTTTCGGCGGACGGGCGGCCGGTCGCTGCTGGCTGTAGCCAATTCGCCGCGAGTCAAGGCAACGGCCGCCAATCGACCGGACGATGAACCGCTGCCCGAGCCCGATTCGACCGAATGCCCATGGTCGGCCAGCCAAGCGGACAGTGCCTCGGCCACTTCCGTACCCGTCTGAAAGCGGTCGTCCGGCTTTTTCGCCATCATTCGCAGGCAGATCCGGATAAGGTCTTCCGGTGCGTCGGGTCGGTCGTCGCGAATGTCCGGCGGCGGCTGCTTCTGGTGCATCATCAACCGCTGGGGCAAGGTGCCGTCGGGAAACGGCGGATGCCCGGCCAGCAAAAAATACAGCGAACATCCCAGGCCATAGATATCGGCCCGGGCGTCCACGCCGTGAGAGTCGATGGCCTGTTCCGGCGCCAGGTAGTCGGCGGTTCCCAACACGTTTTCGTCGTAGGCCACCGTGAGCGAGGCCTTGTCCTCGTCGGTGAATCGCGCCAATCCAAGGTCGAGCACCTTGACTACGTTCTTCTGATCGACGAGCAGGTTGGCCGGTTTCACATCGCGATGGATCAATCCGGCGGCATGGGCGTGTGCCAGCCCTTGGGCCGCCTGGCGGATATAGTCGGCCGCCGCCACGTACTGTAACGGTCCGTCATGCTTGACTATCTCCTGGAGATCGCGCCCTTCGATGTATTCCATCACCAGGTAGTGGATATCGCCGTCGTTGTCGACGTCGTACGCCCGCACGATGTTGCGATGGTCCAGCGCGGCGGCCGCCCGAGCTTCGAGGTGAAATCTGGCCAAATAGGATGAGTCCTCGACGCGGTTCTTGGGCAGCACCTTGATGGCCACGCGCCGCTGCATCCGCACGTGTTCGGCCAGATATACGCTGCTCATGCCGCCGGTACCCAGGTGGTCCAGCAGCTTGTACTTGCCCAGGAAGAAACCCTTGTGTCGGCCTTCCATGAGCTTGTCGCATTGCCAGCGAGTCAACAAGACGGCCTCGACCAACCGGTCGCCGATTAGATCGACTTCCTTGATTGGCTTGCCGCCGGCCTGGCTCTTCAACTCCAGCAGAACCCGGTTGAGTTGGTCCTTTTCGACCAACCCACTGCGACGAAGCAAGTCGACGAAACTATCAACTTTCGGTTTGGCCATGCCAACGTTGCCGCTGGATGCCGCCGCTGGGAGACGTTGCTATCGACGAGCGATGTCCGGACTCGGCGGACGACAATTCTCGTCGCTGGAGGATATCCCCGACGGGGCAACGGAGAAAAGAAAAGTTGCCACAGACACATCGTACAACTTCTAGCCTACCATGAATGACCGCAAGATACCAGCAGAGTTACCAAGCCGAAAGCGGCTGCTTCAGCCAAGTTGCCAGAGGCCACTTGTCGGGCGGACAATCATGTCTGGGGGCCATATGGCACCAAAGGGACGGGGCTTTTTCGGTGGCTTCAAGCGGAGCCATGGTGGCCACGGGAAAAGTCGCGTCCCTTTTAGCTCCTACGTTCCTGACACCTTTTCGGCTCTTCCGCTTTTAGGTGCCAACTCCTGGAAAGCGGGCAGTTTGCCCCAGCTTGCGGACCTTCCCGTGCGCGTTGCACTTGGAT
>JAUWJC010000113.1 GCA_030607895.1 Pirellulales bacterium | reverse complement strand
CCCGGTGCGGAATCAGCGCAATCTCGCCGCCGACGGTTACGGAGTTGATAGTCCGCGTTTCGCGGGTAAGGCTGAGCACGCGAGTAGGCAGCGCGGCAAACTCCTCGACCGAGACCGACACGCCCGGTTCGGGCGGCTCGTTAAAGGCAATGTGCCCGTTAATGCCGATCCCGCCCAGGCACACATCCACGCCACCGCGACGGTCGATCAACTCTTGGATACGCCCGGGGTTGGCCGGGTCGGGAAACACGCGGTTTTCCGGCAGCGGCGCCAATGCCGGGTCGATCAGGTCGTAGAACCCACGGTTCATATACCCGCGAAAACTCAGCGGATGATCGGCCTGAACCGGGCGGTCGTCGTCCGTCAGGTACTCATCCATGTTGATCAGCATCACGTCGCGGCAGTCGAGACGCTGTTGGTTGATCATTTCGGCCAGCACGGGAAACTGGTCGACCGGCCCGACGGGCACAATCAGCGTGGCATTGCGGCCCCCATCGCGTGCCCGGGTGAAGGCGTTCAGCATAACCCGGGCCATGTCCCGGGCAATGTCGGCCATGTCGCGGCCAACGCGAACCTTGACCGGAACACCTTCGCCCAATTGGTCCGCTGGAATACTCAAATACGCCGGCACTTGATCGCTCATGCGGTTGCTCCCGAATCCCTGTTCTCGCAAACAACACAGCCGTCCTTCGGCACTTTTTCCCAGTCTTTCAGAAATTGCTCGATCCCGATATCCGTAAGCGGATGATCGTACAACTGCTTCATCACGGCGAAGTTCATCGTGCAGACGTCCGCGCCGGCCAGGGCGGCCTCCAAAACGTGGGCCGGATGGCGAACCGCCGCCACCAGAATCTCCGTCTGGAAGCCGTAGTTGTCGTAGATCGTTTTGATCTGATGCACCACCTCCATGCCAAAATGACCGATCGCATCGAGCCGGCCGACGAACGGGCTGATGTAGGTTGCGCCGCACTTGGCCGCCAACAATGCTTGCAAAGGTGAGAAGGCCACTGTCACGTTGGTCTTGATCCCCTCGGCCGACAGACGCTTTGCCGCCTTGAGCCCTTCACGCATGATGGGGATTTTGATTACCGCGTTGTCGGCGATCTTTGCCAACTCGCGAGCCTCGGCCACCATCCCGTCGGCTTCCAGCGAAAGCACCTCCAGACTCACCGGGCCGTCGACCGCCCGGCAAATGTCGGCGTAAAGCTCTCGTGGCGGGCGGCCAATCTTCGATACATGCGTGGGATTCGTGGTAACGCCGTCCACGATACCCCAACCGCAGGCCTCCTCGATCTCTTCCATGTACGCCGTGTCGATAAACAGCTTCATGATATTTTTTCCTCCTGTTAAAGTCGGTTGCAAAGCCGCAAGCGGCCATCCCTTCATCCTTCATCCTTCATCCTTTACTTCGCCCACCCATTGTGGAACAAAAGTCCCTTCGGAAACCTGTCGCTGGATCGACTGCCAGGCGATCCGAACGTGCAGCCTGGCGAGACGCTCGGCCTCGTCGGGCCGATTGGCCTCGATCGCCGCGACTATTGCCAAATGCTCGTCGCGGACCTCCCGCATGTCGCGATCGGCGGGAACAAACATGCCCAGCACTCGATAACTCTCGGTCAGCTTTGCCAGAAGCCGGTTCCGAGAAATCACGATCATCCGGTAGTGGAACCGGCGGTCCGATGCACTCATCGCTTCCAGCTTGCCCTGCCGGCCGAGCTGATAGACCCGTTCGGCCAGTTCGGCCAACTCGCGCAGATCGGCCCGGCTACCCCGTTCGCAGCAGAGCCTACTGCCCAAGCCCTCGAACAACTCCCGGATCTCGTAGGCATCCAGCAGCGCGCGAGCGTCGAGTTGGTTGACAAACATGCCAAGGTTGTCGACCGCGCGGACCAACCCACAAAACTGAAGCTCCAGAAGCGATTCCCGCACCACGCTCTGTGCCACGCCAAATCGCTGGGCCAACTCCTGCTGGACAAGCCGTTGGCCGGGCTGGTACTCGCCGGAGAGGATCAATCGCTGGACCGCATCGCGCACCCGGTGCCGGGCCAGCGTGACACCGCCGGCCGGCTCCGAACTGGTTACGCGGGACGCACACATCGCCTGGCTCCCTATCGACTACTATCGATAATTAACGATAATACAGATTCGCAACGCCATGTCAACCCCCCTCAGCCGCGCGGATCGAATTCCCCCGGACCGCGGACCGCCAAGGCGTGCAACGGGTCGTCACTCATGATATCATGCGGAATTGAAGTGAAAACCTGACTCTGTTTCCCCTGTTTCCCTCCGAGTCAGGGTGAGCGGTACCCTGCCCCATCCCCGGGGTGGGCGTTGGGGGCTTGTCTCGCCACGTGGCCGATGTAGGATATAGGTGTGAGGGCACCATGTGGTGGCTTCCCGTTCGACGGGCCAAGAGCCGTGGTTGCTTGGAGAAACGCGGTTGAATCGTCAAGTGCTTCAGCGTCTAACCGACGAACGACTTGCCGATGCCGAGGTCTTGCTTTCCGCGCAGCGCTGGACCGGAGCCTACTACCTGGCAGTATACGCTGTCGAATGTGCCCTAAAGGCATGTGTGCTGGCCCACATTGAGACGCACATGGAGATCATGTTCAGTGTGAGGAGATACGTGGATGACTGCTGGAGCCACGATATCAACAAACTGGTCAAGCAGGCTGGACTGGAAGATAGATTCGAGTCAGCGACCAACAAAAACAAGAACTTGCGACAGAACTGGCAGGCGGTGAAGGGCTGGACGGAACGTAGTTGCTTCGAGACAAAGAACGAGAAACAAGCGAAAGAACTGCTGGCCGCCATCACCGATACCGCGGATGGAGTATTGCCATGGTTAAAGAGTTTGTGGTAGACAAACAGTGGGACGCGGGTGAGGAGTTCCTCCGCCGGCTTTCCGAAAAGCAATTCCCGATTGCCGTTGCGTTTTGGGCCAAGCAGCCGGATTCCGATTACTGGTATCTTTTCATCGCGTCGGATCGAGTCGAATCCTCCGGCTTGCGTGAAGCGTACGGCGAAGTGATGCGCGAGTTTCCGGAAGAGTCGCGTTCCTGGTTCGACCTTTTCAGCATCAAGCTCATAAGGCCCAACGACCCCGTTGCGCAGGCCGTCACGGAAGTGCGAGACCGTAATCGCGTGCCAGGTTTGGCACAGGTGATGGTGCATCATGGCGGCCCATTACTCGGCGGAATGGCCGTCGAGGACGTCTGGATTTACCCGGCAATGCCGGCCACAAGAGCCGCCCCATCGTAACTCGCTTGGGCGGGTCAGTGGCTGGGGTCAGGCCGGCATTAGACAATAAGGTCGTGATCGGTGCCCGAGATGCCGTGTCCCATCCTTGTTACCTTAATACCTAATGCCGGCCTGGACGATCTGTAGAATCAACCGAGTCGCGGTGTCCTCACCGCGAGTGACGTGCTCGACCACACTCAGTAGTTCCAAGTTTTCCATTTAGCCCGCCGTGAATACACGGCGGGGAAACGTGGCGGACGTTTGTCGCTGTCCCCCGGGTGTATTCACCCGGGGCTAAATGCTGGATATTGCGGGATTGATGCCACACTTGGAACTACTGGCACTACGGCAGCTTCACGCCGCGTATCGTGTACGGGAAGCGGGCGGAGATAATAGTGCCGGGTGTTTTGTAGACGAAAGAATGGTCGGTAGGCGGCCCGTCGAGCTCGAAGAGGTAAGCGATGCCGACTTCATTCTCCGTGCGATGCGTGGTCTCGAAGCCGTCATTGGGGATCGGTTTTCCGTCGGATCCTTCCAGATAGGCCGGGTTGTTGAATATCCATCCTCGATACGACTCGAGCGCCCCGCCGGCCTTATCGAACCGCACCCGAATCAGCACTTCCCAGACCGGCCCGTTGCGGCGGACCTGCTCCAACACGACCGTTGCGGCGCCAACGCGCTTCTCGACGCTCTTGGCCGTCGTTAGCTTGTCGAAGCGGAAAGTCTCGACTCGGCCGGGCAAGAGTGCTTCGAGAGTGCCTTCCAACAGGGCGATCTCCCGGACCGATCGGGGTGGAAGGGCCAACGGCAACGTCAGTTCGACCGCGGTCAACTCGGGGTTTACCGGCACTTCCAACACCGCTTGGAGGCTTTCCATGGTCAGCGGCCGGCCGGCCTCGTCCACCGCTTTCACGTCGGCCACCGACTGTTTCAGACAAATCGGCGCAAGCCGCGGCTCCCAGGCGATTTCCACAACCAGTCGTAGCGATTGGTTGGCCGGATCGCGCAGCTCGCGTCGGGCGTCGATCCGCACGGCCTCGAAGCGCAGCGGCCCGCTGTAACATGCCTTTGCCGAGCGCGGCAGTTGCGTCTCCGTTCGGGTAACCACCGTGATCGCTCGTTCCATCCCGAATGCATACACGGTTAGCTTCGCCTGGTCCAGTACGCTATCCAGGGCTTTCCAGAAAGGCGTTTTGTCGAAGTCGACGTTCAGTTCCAGCTTGCCCGTCTCGGAGCCTAAGCGGTCGGAAAGGACGATCTTATTGCCCGTCTGCTTCCCGATTGCATCCAGAATGGCCGACAACCGCATGGCCTGGCCGCCCAGCGTGACCGTCGAGGCCTTGGCTGCCGATCGGGCCGCCGCCCGCTGGAGCTTCTGCCGAATTCGCCCGAGCCGCTGGCGGATTTCGGCCGCTGTCCGATCGGTAGTCTCGGGCAGCAGATCGAGCACGGCCGGCCCCAGTTCGGTCAACTTCCGCTCGGCCGCCTCGCGCTCGGCCAATCGGGCGGCGCCCAACTGCTGGACCAGGCCGCGGACCTCCCGGGGCAAGTCGTCGTCAACCGCCGCGCTGACCTGCCCCAGCAGCACGCAGACGGCCAAGCAAGCCGAAGCGAACATGACCATGCCTCTTGGGTAAACATTGCGAAGCCGCAAGCGGCATCCTTGATCGCTCAGCCCAATGCCGGCAATTCGTAGCCCTTGCGGCACGGACGCGAGAGCAATGTGTTGGCCTCGTCGCAGTTGGTGAACCGTTCGGCCTCGGGGTCCCACTGGAGCTTCTTGCCAACCTGGCCCACGTCGCGAACGATATTGACCAGGTAGCAGAGCGAGCTGGAACGTTGCCCGTACTCGATATCGGCCGTACACGGCTTGCGGGTTTTGATGCACTCGATCCAGTCCTCGACGTGGTACTGGGTTTCGGGCTTCTTGTTCGGTCCGGGGTTTTCCGGCGAGTTGATCAACTCTTTCGGATTGCCGGCGATCTTGTTCCGGTTGATCTCGATCTTGCCTTTCTCGCCGACGAAGATGGCGCCCAGCCCCGGGCCCCATTCGCCGTTAAGATGAAGCCGCAATTCGGTACCGCCGGCAAACTTCATGCGAACCTTCGCCCGCGGTCCCTTAACCGACTTGGCCAAACGAATCAGGTATTCCAGCGAGGTCTGGTCCGTCTTGCTGACCCTATCGAACTTGCCGCAAGGCTGATCCGTGACCGGCTCTTCCAAGACAACCTCGACCGGGCCGGTCTCGTCGGTACCCAACGCCCGGTTGATCTGGTCGTAGGAGTGGGCACCCCAGCCGGTCACGCCGTAGCACCGGCCGCCGCCGTCGTAGGCCCCCCAGGTCGACCCGCCGCGGTGCAAGCTGCGATGATACGGGCGGAACTCGGCCTGGTTGGTCCAGATGTCCCACCACTTATCGTCGCCACCGGCGGGCATCGGCTGGGCCGGCTGCGGAGTCCAACGGAGCGGACCGACGAAGTTCGGGGCAAGCACCGTCTTGATCTTGCCGATCGCGCCGTTCTTGACCAGGTCGCTGGCCCAGTTGTTTATCGGCATCGAACGCTGCTGGGTGCCGATCTGCGTGACCGATTTGTACTTCCGCGCCGCCTTGACCATGTATCGGCCTTCGGCGATCGTCAGACACATGGGCTTTTCGATATAAGTATCCATGCCCGCCTGCATCGCCTGAATCGCCACCCAAGCCCGGGCGTGCGTGGTCGTCTCGACCATGACGCCGTCGAGCTTTTCCTTGTCGTACATCTGGTTGAAGTCGGTGTAGGTCTTCCAATTCTTGCCCTTGCCGACCGATTTGGCGAAGTCGGCACACAAGGGTTCAAAGCAATCGCAAACGGCCACAACCCGCAAACCCGAAATCGGTTCGCACGTTCTGGCCATGCTCCGTGCGCGGCCGCCCAGCCCGATAATGGCGATGTTCACCCGATCGTTCGCGCCGGGTTTGCCGGGCGCTGCCAGCGCGCTTGCTGGAATCAAAGACGGCAGGGCAAGGGCCGTCGTGCCCGCTTGAAGTACTTCGCGCCGCGTCAACTTGTTGCGTGTCATGGTTTTCGCTCCTGTTGATTTTGAGAAAGTGTGCGGTGCGGCCCACGGCCGCAACCAAAATCGTTTGGCCCCGACGACCACGTCGGGGCAACCGCCGCGTGGCCGCGGCGGCTAAACAAATTCTTGTCAAACATACGCATACCCGTTCACCATCGCTTGGCCACTTCCGCCTTGATGAACTTCAAACCGTCGGCGGCCAGTTGCTCTTCGCTCTGGTACATGCGGCGCCAGATTTTTGTGGCGGGAACCAGTTTTTCCAGAGCCAGCCCAAACGCCTCGATCACCATCAGACCATCGTAGCCGATTTCCCTGAGCGTGTCGAAGTTCTCGTCCCAGCGGATGTTGCCCGACCCGGGTGTGCTGCGGTCGTTCTCCGAAACGTGGACGTGCGCCAGGCAGTCTTTCAGCGACCGGATGGCCTCGGGAATGCTCTTCTCCTCGATGTGGGCGTGGAAGGTGTCGTACATCATTTTGCAGTTCGGGTGATCCACGTCGCGGCAGAATCGGGCGCCGTCGGCCGCCGTGTTCAGCAGGTAGCACTCGAACCGGTTGAGATATTCCAAGGCGAGCGTGACGTTGCACCGCTCGGCGTACTCGGCCACTTCGCGCATGCTCTGGACGGCCCATTTCCATTCGTCTTCGGTGGGGCCTTTGCCGCTGAACACACCCAAGGCCGAGTGAAACGGCCCGGCCATTACCTGGCAGCCGGCCGCCGCGCAGCAATCCAGCACGGCCTTGTTCGACTCGACCCCCTTGCGGCGAACGGCCGGATCGGGGCTCATCGGGTTGTTGTCCGGTCCGCAGACGGCCGTACCCGACCGCGAGAGGCCCAACTCGTCGCACCGTTTCCCCCATTTTGCGTAGGTGTCCACGTCGGGGTCGAAAATCGGCACCTCCACCGCGTCGACCCCTATCTCCTTGAGTTCATCCAACAACGGCAGCTTGTCGTCGGTAAGCGTGTCGGTCCACATCAGCAAATTCATTCCAAATCGCATGGTTCTTCTCCTTGGGTAGATCGGCCCATTTTTTGCAAGAAAACTCTCGACAGGAACTTCCCGCCGTCAGTTTACAGTAAATCGATGGCGAAGGCGAGACGCCCCGGTGCCGCAGCCATGGGATATGGTGCGTTTACTGGGCGGGAAAACGGACGGCCAGCTCCACGCTCTTCACGGTTATGGCACTCTCGCCCGTGTTGGCAACACAAACCGTATTGTACCCTTCCCGAAAGGTCTCGTCAGCGAACGTGAAGGATTGTTTGACGGGAGTCGCGGGCTGCCCGTTGACCACGACGTGGGCCTTGCACGGGTCGTCCGGCTTGTCGCCCGCCAGTATCAAGCGGACTTCGCCCCGCGCGCCGGCGATGGGCTTAGGGCCGATGAACAGCCGGAAGTCGGCGGAGCAACCTGGCGCGAGCTTCTTTGGCAATGCTGGCGAGATGACCTTTCCCGGCACGTTAATGTCGACAAAGGTGACCGCGTAACCGCGGTCCTTTCCCTTCATGGCGTCGACCGAGTGCATTTCACGGAGCAGGTTGGGCATCTTGGTGGGTACGTTGAAGTAGTTGAAGACGTAGATCCCCTGCGAGCCGCGCGCCAGGGCCGCCGTGGCGGCGCCGCGTCGCAGTTCGGGTGTATTAGGCAGCAGCGGTCCGCCGGGATACGACTGAACGCGGGTTTCCAGCCCAACGGTCACTCCCACGCCCGTTCCTTCCAAGAGCTTCAGCCAGCGCTCGACCGGGACGTCAAAATCGGTCGTTGCAAAGAAGGGCGCGACAACCAGGTGGTCGATCAGCCCGCGCCGGGCCCAGCCAACCGCGTCGCGCCCCGTACCCAGGGCGACCTCCGGTCGGGCAGGCACGCGAGCAACCAGCCGGATCGGGTGCTTCCGCTTCTTCTCGGCCGCCCGGACCACATTGCGGACCTCGACCAGCCACTCGGTCAGCAGCTTGCCCTTTTCGATTTCCTCGCCACCGCGGCAGTGCAAGGGGAAGCGGTTCCAGTCCAACTCCAGGCCGTCCATATCGTAGCGGTCGCACACCTCGCGGACGAGTGCCATTGCGTGGTCGCGGACCGGTTCGAGGCCGTAGTTCAGGCAGCGGTTGCTCCAGTGGCCGCCTTTCCACTGCAACCCCGGGACCCGCCAGTACTCGGGATGCTCCATCCAAAATCGGCTGTGTAGCGGCGACTTCAACAACAGCACGTCGTGCGCGTCGTTCATGCGAATGCTAACCCAGGGGCTGATGCTCCGCTGGCGGCAGCGCTGGATCATCCGGCCCACCGGATCGACGCCCGCGTCGAACAGAACCCGTTGATTGTGTGCCCAGCGGCGGATGTGTTTTCGGGCTTTCGGAGTAAGCTGGCCGAAGTACGGCTGGCTGTCGTCCTTTGCCGGATCGAAACCCCGGCACTGCGGCTCCCATGCCTTGCCGTCGAACGCCGTCTTCTTCGCGCAGCAGCAGATCAGCATCACGGTTACCTCCGAGTCGGCCAGGTCGTCGACGAGCCGGTCGAGCCGCTCGGGCTTGATCGTGCCGGCCGGGTCCAGGAAGAACCGGTTGCTGTCGTCTTCGTTGTAGAGAATCCCGTGAATCGCCGGTTTGTCTGCCTGTTTGCCGGACGGTTGGTCGGCTTGCGCGGCAGTGCCGCATAGGCCAAGCAACACGGCAATCAACGCGATCGAGAAGATATTCGTGGTGGGTCGGGACATCGGGGTTCCTCCAGTGTGAGTGTCGAAAACGTCCCACAGCCCCAGGCTTTGCCGGGGGACGGGATGGTCGTGCGCCCGGCGATCCCCCGGCAAAGCCGGGGGCTGAGGGACGGATTGTGCTGCCTACTTCACCGCCCGGCCGAGCGCTTTGAGTTGCTCGACGAACGGCTGGGGGATCAACCCATTTTTTTGGATCGGCACGTCCCAGGTAATCGCGCCGCCCTTGGCGTTGAGCCGGCGGGTGTAGTCGATGATGGTTTCGTCGGGCAGAGCGGGCTTATCGCCCCGGCACCAGGAGGTGCCGAGGAAGCTGAGAACCTGGTACTGGGCCTTGTGGCCGTCACGCTCGACCCAGCGGCCGGGGCAAGTGCTTACGGCGCCTGGCACGTCCTTCAGTCGGGCTTCGCCGGCCGTGTCGGCCGCGTACTGCGTGTCGCAGATGACCGGAATCTTCACGCCCGGGTTGAATGCCACGATGGACCGCGGATTGCCGGCCTTCAGGGCAGCGGCGAAGCTGGCGAAGTTCGGCTCGTCGTCGAAGCGGTACATCTCGTCGGCGAAATAGCAGCCGTCGATCCACCAGCCACTGACATGCGATCCCCAGCGGAGCGACCACTCTCGGATGATGGCCTCCCAGTTGCGTTGAAACTCGACCAGTCGCCCACCCGTCGGCTCGCCCGGCAATTGCCAGGAGCCCTTTCGCCCAAAACGCCACTTGAGCTTCTTTCGGGCGACAAGGTCGGTGCCCGGGGCGGTGCTGGGTGTATAGACTATCAACCGGATGTCGTGAGGCTTCATCGCCTTGTACAGATCGGCGATCAGGTCGCGACGGGAGCACTTGCTTGGCCGGATGCCGACCAGCTTGTCGTAGGGGGCGTTCGGCGAGCAGTAGTGGCCCGAGTTTTGCCCTATCGTCATCACCAGATACTTCGCGCCGGTCGAGGCAAGCTG
>JAUWJC010000621.1 GCA_030607895.1 Pirellulales bacterium | reverse complement strand
GGTGTTTTAACCCCGCCACCTGTGGGGGGGGTTCTGCTTGTGGCGGGTCTATTTGGTCACCCGCGACCACTGGTCGCGGCTTTACAACACCTTGTTACAAACGGTTGAAGTGCTGCCGAATCGCTTAAACTAACGCTTCGGCCGCTTCCACGCAAGGTCCCTTTCTGGGGGGCCGGGGTGCTTTTTTCCCTCGGGCTTGTCAAGATTGGCTTTCCGCGGTAATCCTGTGGGCAGGTTGGAAATCGGGAGTCGCAAGTATGAAAGCCATGGTCCTGGAGCGAATCGCTCCAATCGACTCGTCGCCGCTCGAACTGGTCGAACAGCCCGACGTGCAACCCGGGCCGGGCGAAGTCCGGCTGAAGGTACACTGCTGTGCTATTTGCCGCACCGATTTGCACGTCATCGAGGGCGACTTGCCCCAAGAGAAGCTGCCCATTATCCCCGGCCACCAAGTAGTGGGCACGGTCGACACGCTGGGGGCCGGTTGCCGGCGGCTCGGCGTGGGCCAGCGAGTGGGTGTGGCCTGGCTGCGGCATACTTGCGGCCGGTGCCGGTTCTGCACGGCCGGTCGGGAGAACCTCTGCCAGTCGGCCCGATTCACCGGATACCATGCCGACGGTGGATACGCCCAGTACGCCGTCGTGCCCGAGCAGTTCGCCTATCCAATTCCCGATGCGTTCAACGATGTCGAGGCGACGCCCCTGTTGTGTGCCGGCATCATCGGCTACGCGGCCTTGCGACGCAGCCAGGTTCCGGGCGGCGGGAAGCTGGCGTTATATGGGTTCGGTTCGTCGGCCCACGTAGTCATCCAGATAGCCCAGCACCGCGGTTGTGAGGTATACGTAGTCACGCGCGGCGAGAAGCACCGGGAGTTGGCCCGGCAGATGGGCGCGGTCTGGGTTGGCGAGAACGCCTCCGACATGCCCACCAAGGTGGACAGCGCGATTATCTTCGCCCCGGCCGGCGAACTCGTTCCGCCCGCCTTGGAAGCCCTCGAGAAGGGCGGCACGCTGGCCCTGGCCGGTATCTGCATGACACCGATTCCCGAAATGGACTACGAGCGATACATCTTCCACGAGCGCGACATCCACTCGGTCACCTGCAACACCCGCACCGACGGACGCGAGCTGCTGGCCGAAGCGGCACAAATCCCCATCCGCCCTCACACGACCGTCTACCCTCTGGCCGACGCCAATCGGGCCCTGCAAGACCTCAAGAACGACCAGATCAACGGCACGGGCGTGCTGGTGATGGATTGAGTGTTCGATTGAGATATCCGCGCGATTCGCGAGCATGTCGGAGCCGGGCCGTGTCGGGCCCGGTATTTGGCCCGCGGCCACCCAAGGACCGGGCCGACACGCCCCGGCTCCGACATGCTTCCGGTTGACCTTGCGTGGCGTACGGCAGATGGTAGGCGGGTAGTATGATCGAGCGTAAGCAGACCGTCCGTCTCCAGAGCCTTTCCAGCCAGGGGACCGAGCGCGATCTGCGCGACACGACCCCGGCCGAGCGGATCGGCATGATGTGGCAGCTAGCGCTGGATGCCTGGGCCTTCATGGGAGATAGCGTTGCTGAACCCCGACTTCCGCGACATGTTGTCCGCCTTGTGCGACGAAGGCGCTGAGTTCTTGATCGTCGGTGCCTACGCCATGGCCGTCCACGGCTATCCGCGGGCAACCGGCGATATCGACATTTGGATCCGTCGCTCCGAGGAGAACGCACAACGGGTGTGGCGTGCGTTGGAGGCTTTCAAGGCCCCTCGCTCCCGGTTGGCAGTGGATGACCTCGTGCTTCCTGATGTTGTTTTCCAAATCGGCTTGGCCCCTCGACGCATCGACATTATGACGTCAATCGATGGAGTCGATTTTGATTCGGCCTGGTCTCGAAAGAAGACAATCGAGGTCGACGGGCTGAACCTGGCCGCGATTGGAAGGCACCACCTGCTGGAAAACAAGAAAGCCTCCGGGCGGCCTAAAGACCTGGCCGACATCGCTTGGCTTGAGAGCCGAAAAAGGGACCAGGTTTAATTTGCCGGAACGGCCCGGAGGGTGCTTCGCACAAATTAAACCTGG
>JAUWJC010000019.1 GCA_030607895.1 Pirellulales bacterium | reverse complement strand
CCCGAGGGGTTACGTGTTATGGTCGAGGCGGTGCTGGCCGCTCTATAATGCCGCGACGGGTGGTCGCGCACGGTAAAAAAGACACGCTATTTTCCTAAACTTCCGGCGCTACCACCGGTCGCGGCTTTATATCACCAAAAGGATAGCACAACATGAGAACGGTGAAATTCGGCGTCATCGGCCTGGGGTTGATGGGAAGGGAATTCGGCAGCGCGGCCGCCCGATGGTGCCACCTGACAGAAATCGGTTGCCGGCCCGAGATCGTGGCCGTCTGCGATACGAACGAGGGCCTGTTCGATTGGTTCACGGGCAACTTCCCAAGCGTGCGGCTGGCAACCACCGATTATCGGGAAGTACTTGCCGACGGCGACGTGGAGGCCGTCTACTGCGCGGTTCCCCATAACCTGCACGAGTCGTTTTACACAGCCGTTATCGAGGCCGGCAAACACCTGCTGGGCGAAAAGCCGTTCGGCATCGATAAAAAGGCCAACGACTCCATCGTGCAGTGCATCGCGGCGCATCCCGATGTGTTCGTGCGGTGCAGTTCGGAGTTTCCCTTCTTTCCGCCCATGCAGCGGCTGGGCCAAATGATCGAAGATCGGGCGTTCGGCCAGGTCATCGAGGTCAACTCCGGATTCCTGCATTCGTCCGACCTCGATCCCGACAAGCCCATCAACTGGAAGCGGATGATCCCCTACAACGGCGAGTACGGCTGCCTGGGTGACCTGGGAATGCACCCCTGCCACGTGCCGTTTCGGGCTGGATGGTTCCCTCGCTCCGTCCGAGCAGTGCTGTCAAATATCATCAAAGAGCGGCCCGACGCCGATGGAAAATTGGTCCCCTGCGAAACCTGGGACAACGCCACGCTGTTGTGCGACGCCCTGGACCCCAACACGGACGAGCCCTTTCCACTGGTGATAAAAACACAGCGTATTGCCCCGGGCGAGACCGACACCTGGTATTTCGAGGTCAAGGGAACCCGGGGATGCGGCCGCTGGTCGAGTTCCAATCCGCGGCGGCTGGAGACCCTGCAATACACGGGCCAAACCCAGGCATGGCAGCAGATCGACATGGGCTGGCAGCCGGCCTTCAAGGGCATTACCGGCGGTATCTTCGAGTTCGGCTTTCCCGATGCAATCCAGCAGATGTGGGCGGCCTTCCTTTACGAGCTTACGGAAGGAAAACCCAAAAGCCGATTCGCCGCCTGCGTTACGCCCGAGGAAACTGCCCTCTCGCACCGACTGTTCACCGCCGCGTTGATAAGCCACGCCAACGGCACTAACGAACCGGTATGACCATGATCCTGGCCGTCGATTTGGGAAGCACGCTCTTCAAGGCCGCGGTGTTCGACGAAGCACTCACCCGCCGCGGCTTCGGTGCTTCGCCCCTTTCGCACCAATATGCCGCCGGCGGCCGCGTCGAGCTTGAAGTGAGTGAAGCTACCTCGGCTTTCGAGAAGGCTGTTGGCGGGGCAATCGCCGACGCAGGCATCGCGTCCGAGGCGATTGGGACGCTTGCCATCACCAGCCAGGCACAGACGTTTACGGTTCTCGACAAGTGGGGCCGGCCCAAGATGCCGTTCATCTCCTGGCAAGATACCCGGGCCCAAGCAGCTTGCCGAAGGTTGCAAGAAGATGGGCGTTTGGCCGACTTCGCCGATCACACCAGCTTCGGCCGGTTGCTGCCCGTCTTGATGGTCTGTCAAATCGCGCCCCTTCAGCATAACCAGCCCGGGCTGCTCGGGCCGGACTGCCAACTGGTCAACCTGCCGACTTACTTCGTCAAGCAGTGCACCGGTCGGGCCGTGGTGGACGACAATCTGGCCGCCATGAGCGGGTTGTACTCGCTCGGGTTGCGCGACTGGTGGCCAGCCGCGATCGGGGCTTGCCGGCTCGAAAAAGGACAACTGCCCGGCCTGACGCCGAGCGGCAGCGCCGGTTCGCATTCTTCCGAAGCCGCCCGGCGATTCGGCCTGCCCGCCGGCATTCCCCTGGTGCTGGCCGGCAACGATCAGACGGCCGGGGCGTTCGGAGCGGAGCTTCATAAGAGCAAGAGGCTCTTGATCACCCTGGGAACGGCCCAGGTGGCTTATGCGTGTCAGCAAGAACCAAGCGCGCCCGACGCGGCGATCATTCGCGGTCCGTATCCGGGCGGATTGCACTACCGCATGGCGGCCGATAGCTGTGGATACAACGTCGTGAATTGGCTGCGGGACGTGCTGCCCGACTGCCGGGCCGACGCGGATTTATTCGAGCTTGCCGGAACGTCGGAGCACGGATGCGGGGGACTCGTGTTCGAAGCGGACCTGCCCGACGGCAAGGGGACCTGGCGCAACATCGGCTTGCATCACGGTCCGGCCCAGTTCGCTCGTTCCGTGGTGGAGAGTCTTTCAAAACGCATGGCGAGCATGATTGGGTGCTTGCAGGTGGACCTGTCGAGGACAACGGTCCTGGCCGCCGGCGGTGGCAGCCGTCACGCCGTCTGGGTGCGGATTCTGGCGGACATGCTGGATCAACCGATTACCGTAACCCAGGCCGATCCCCTCGACGGCGCCGCCCGAATGGCGCGGCTTGCGGTGGCTTAGGTGCGAAGCCGCAAGCGGCTCCCGTAACCGTATTCGTCACGCTCCGCGTGACGAACCTGCATCACGCGGAGCGTGATGAGTACATCCGGCGGCTCCCTTCCTCCCTCGGTTGCGGTGGTCGTGGCGGTGTCGATATAATGGTCCGATTGGTTCGCGTGATCTTCCGGAGCTTGCTTCATGCGTTGGTATTGGGTCGATCGGTTCATCGAGTTCGAGAGCGGTAGCCACGCGAAGGCCGTCAAAACCATTTCGCTGGCCGAGGACTACCTGAAGGACCATTTCCCCGGTTACCCGATGATGCCCAAGTCGCTCATTGTCGAGGGTTTGGCGCTGGTTGGCGGGCTGTTGCTTTTCGAACAGAGTGGATACACCAGGAATCCGATACTCGCCCGTATTCCCAAGGCCCGGTTCTTCGGCGAGGCTTTTCCCGGCGATACGCTGATCTACGAAGCCAAGATCGAATACGCGAAAGAGGAAGGGGCCATGGTCAGCGCCGCCTGCCACAAAGACGACCGGTTGCTGGCCGAGGTGGAAATAGCATCTGCCATGTTTGGCAATCATGCGAATGGGCATGTGGATGGGCCGGCCAACAAGAACGGACCGCTGTTCGATCGCGAAGTGTTCTTGAAGATGATGCGTCTGTTGGGCGTGTTCGAGGTGGGTCGCGCGGCCGACGGAACCCCCCTGGTCGAGCCGGACCGAAAAAGGGACCAGGTTTAATTTGTGCGAAGCACCCTTCGGGCCGTTCCGGCAAATTAAACCTGGTCCCTTTTTCGGCCCGGTACAACCCGAACATTCCAAAAAGTTCTCACTGCCCGTGCCGCTGGACTATTCAACACACATTACAGCTACTCGTGGCACGTGGTCGATTAACAATGCTGCCGTACTATAGGCGGTTATATTGGCAATACACCACGCCGCACGGAACCGTGAGCTGCGTTTTTCCATTAAAAAAGGGGGGCAGAAATCGTGGCCAGTACAAGTCAGAACGAAGCCTCGCCGGTTCACACGGCAACGATCGCTCCGGTCGAACCGAGCCGACCGAAGGCGGCCGAACGGAATCGTCCGGGGCCTTCCGCACCTGTTGACGCCCCGGCCGCCAACGGCGGCATGGAGCTGGCCGGTATGACCCTTGCGGAGATCGAGTGTCGGGCAATCGTTCAGACTCTGAAGTACTGCGGCGGCAACCGGGCAAAAACCGCCCGACAACTGGGCGTCAGCGAGAAAACCATCTACAACAAGATCAAGCAGTTCAAGCTGGTGGGAATCGTCTGAGCGGCGCCTTGGGACCTCTCAATGCACGCGCTGGCCCGGCTTGGCGTCTTCTTCCGTGCTGGCAGCGAGCATCGCGTCGACCTGCTCGCGCTTTACGCGCTTCATCATGTGCGAGAATTTGCTCACCGGCGTGCCCGCCAGTGGTTTGGCCGATTCGTCCCAGCAGGCAATCGGCCTGTTCAGAAGCTCGCTGGTCTGCTTGGCCAATCGGGGCAGCACGGGCGACAGGTAGAGGGCCACCTGGCGGAACAGGTTCAGGCCGACGGTGCAAACGTCGCGAAGCGCGTCGGCCTTGTCGGGGTCTTTTTTGAGGACCCAAGGCGCATGGTGTTCGACGAACTGGTTTGCCCGATCGGCCGCGGCCAATATCTGCCGCATGGCCCGATTGAAGTCGCACGCCTCGTAGGCCCCGGCAATTGCCCGACCGTCACGGGCCGCCTGTTTGAAGAGGCCCCCGTCGTCGGGATACGTTTCGGAGAGCGTATCGCCTTCGAGGAATCGGGCGGTGCGGCTGGCCAGGTTGACCACCTTGCCTACCAGGTCGGCGTTGATCTTGGTAACGAACTCGTCCAGGTTCAAGTCCAGGTCGTCCACGCGGGGAGTCAGCTTCGAGGCGTAGTAGTACCGCAGATACGCGGGGTTGAGATGCTCCAGGTACGTCGAAGCGCGGACGAACGTGCCCTTCGACTTCGACATCTTCTCGCCGCTCACGGTCAGGAAGCCGTGAATGTGTATCTTGGCCGGCAGGCTGAACCGGGCCGTCTTGAGCATCGCCGGCCAGAACAGAGTGTGAAAGTAGGTTATGTCCTTGCCGATGAAATGGTGGATTTCCGTCCGGTCGCTCCGCCACCAATCGTCGAAGTCCTCGCCGTGCCGGTCGCACCATTGGCTGGTGGAGGCCATGTAGCCGATCGGCGCGTCGAACCAGACGTACCAGTAGTTGCCCGGCGAGTCGGGAATCTCAAACCCGAAATATGGCGCCGGCCGCGAGACGTCCCAATCGCGAAGCGGCTCGTGCAGAAAATGACCCTTCAGGTAATTGGCCACTTCCGACTGGAGATGCTTGCCGCTCTGGGTCCAGTCATCCAGGAACCCGTGCAGCTTTTCGACATTGATGAACAAATGGTCGGCCTTGCGCACTTCCGGCGCCGTGCCGGTCAACGCACTGACCGGATCGACCAGATCGCTGGCGTTGTAATGGGCGCCGCACCGCGAGCAGTTGTCGCCCGGCTGGTCCTTCGCGCCGCACTTGGGGCAGGTGCCCCGAACTTGCCGATCGGCCAGGAACATGCCGTCGGCGATGTCGAAGAGCTGTTCGACTTCTTCCTCGCTGACCAGGTCGGCCTCGTGCATGGCCGCCCAGAACTCGGCGCAAAGTGCGCGATTCTCCGGACTGTGGGTGCTGCCGTAGTTATCGAACTCGATATCGAACCCGGCAAAGTCGGCGATATGGGCTTCTTGCATCGAAGCGATCAACTCTTCCTCGCCGATCCCTTCCTCCTTGGCGCGGATCATGATGGCCGTGCCGTGGGTGTCGTCGGCGCAGATGTAGACCGTGCGGTTCCCCCGGAGTTTCTGAAACCGGACCCAGATATCGGTTTGCAGGTACTCGACCAGGTGGCCGATGTGGATGTGTCCGTTGGCGTAAGGCAACGCGCTGGTAACGAGGATTTGTCGATTGTTCATGTATGCTCCACGCAAGTTGTTGGCAACACGGGCATTCAGAACGCGAAAGGGGACAGGTCCATGTTTTCGGCTTGCACGTCCAGGAAAATGGCGTCACGGAAGGGGACAGGTCCATGTTTTCGGCCAGCGGTTTACCCGAAAAAACGTCTTCTGGCCGAAAAATGGACCAGTCCCCAGTCTGGGCGTGAACGGCTACAATATCTTATTATATCTCAGCCCGGCCACCCAAAGTAGTCCGGCAATCGGGGGTTGTGCCTCGACGCGGTCGGGATAGAATAAAGTGGAAAGCCCAATTTGTCAAGGAGCAGGACCGATGACGCTCTCTACATTTTCATTTATGCTAAGCGCTATTGAGCTACTGCTGGGCATCCCGCTGCTGTTGTTTCCCGACAGAACGGGCCAGTGGCTGCTCAAGTTCATGAGGGACGATTTACTGATCCGCATCGCGGCGGCCCTCTTCTTTGTGATTGCACTGCTTGTTCTCGTGGAAGACGCTTCGATTGGCGCCGACGTGGCCGGCCTGATACGGCTTGTGGCCTGGCTGACCGGCATCAAGTGCTTGTTCTTCTGCTGGTGGCCGAAATGGAACGCCGATTTGGCCGAGCGTTTTCTGTCCATTCCGGCGGCCGACCGTTTTGGGGGCGCGATTGCCGTGCTGTTCGGAGTGCTGTTTTTCACGGCCGGTTGCGCATTGCGGTCTTAGGGGTTTAGGCTGTTAGGCTCTTTTAGGTGTGGGAGAAACCGCTTGCGGCTTCGCAACCCTAACGGCCTAAATGCCTAAACTCCTAGAGTTGGTGAGTTGCGAAGCCGCAAACGGCTTGTTCGGACGTTACCGACCACACTGATAACTGGCCGAAAAGGACTTGTCATGAAGCTTAACGTCAAAGCGTTCGGCCTGGCCTGCGGATTGCTCTGGGGGTTCGGGCTCTTCTTTCTGGTCTGGTGGATCATCGCTCTGGACGGCGCAACCGGCTTTCCGACGCCCATTGGCCGCGTCTACCGCGGATTTGCAATCAGCCCGCTGGGTAGCCTCATCGGTCTGGCCTGGGGGTTCGTCGACGGGTTCATCGGCGGAGTCGTTCTCGCTTGGCTCTACAACCTGATAGCGGCCCGGTCGGCGCCGTCGGATGAAGAGTAGCGGCTTGTTGGCACCGAACAGCGACCAGCAACCGCGACCACCGGTCGCGGCTGTCTTGGTCTGACCGGAACCGGGGACCCTTACGTGCGCCATGGGCCATCGCCTATACTGCTATTGTTGTGAACGTGAAAGGGGACAGGTCCATGTTTTCGGCTTGTACGTCCAGGAAAATGGACTATCAACCAGCCGAAAAATGGACCAGTCCCCAGGGTTAACATCCACATGAAAGGAACCAATCATGAAACGCTTTGGCATTCTGGCTATCGGATTGTGTATCGTGCTGGCCGTTGCACGGGCCGGCGCCGCGGACGATGAAGGGTTCGTCCCACTGTTTAACGGCAGGGACCTGTCGGGCTGGGTCAACGTGAACTGCGCTCCCAACACGTTTACGGTCCGCGACGGCATGATCCTCTCGACCGGTGTGCCCACCGGCGTAATGCGGACCGATCGGCAGTACGAGAACTTCATTTTCGAATTGGACTGGCGACACATGCGCCCGAAGGGCAATGCGGGCTTGTTCGTCTGGAGCGATCCGCTCACGGCGCCCGGCGTGCCGTTCTCGCGATCGATCGAAATCCAGATACTCGACGGCCGCAACACGGAGAATTACACCAGTCACGGCGACATTTTCTCGATCCACGGGTCGACGATGGAGCCCGACCGGCCGCACCCCAACGGCTGGGCTCGATGCCTACCCAGCGAGCGCCGATGCAAGCCGGCCGGTCAGTGGAACCATTATCGTGTCGAGTGCAACGACGGCTCGATCAAGCTGGCGGTCAACGGCAAGGTTGTTTGCGGCGCCGGCAAGTGCAAATACCGCAAGGGCTACATCTGCCTGGAGTCGGAAGGATCGCCCTGCCAGTTCCGCAATATCCGCATCAAGGAGTTGCCATCGACCAATCCCAAGCCCGACGAAATCGCCCAAACGGCCCAGGATTTCAAATCGCTGTACACGGGCGTCGACCTGTCGGGCTGGAAAGCAGAGCCGGGCGACGAAGGCCACTGGGTGCCGAAGAACTGGAGACTCGACTACGACGGCAAGAGCGAGGCGAAGGACAAAAACCTTTGGACCGAGAAGGAGTACGGCGACTTCGTGCTGGTGTGCGACTGGCGCTGGTCGGGCAAGCCCGTCAAGCGCAATCGGCCCGTGCTGCTCCCCAGCGGCGATGAGGCCCTCGACGAAAACGGCAAGCCGAAGACTGTGGAAGTACCGGACGCCGGCGACAGCGGCATTTATCTGCGCGGCAGCGACAAGGCCCAGGTGAACATCTGGTGCTGGCCGGTGGGTTCCGGTGAGGTGTGGAGCTATCGCAAGGACAAGGACATGCCGGCCGAGGTCCGCGCCGGCGTCACGCCCAAGCTGAACGCCGACAACCCGATCGGCCGCTGGAACCGGTTCGTCATCACCATGAAGGGCGACCGGCTGACCGTGGAATTGAACGGCAAGACGGTCATCGAGAAGGCCCAACTGCCGGGCGTCCCCAAGCGTGGCCCCATCGCCCTGCAACACCACGGCGACCCGATCCAGTTCGCCAATCTGTTCATTCGGGAGTTGGACTGAGCAATGGCAGGCTGCCTCGTATACAAAGCCGTGACCGGTGGTCGCGTCCGTGTTTGGTGTTGCATGTTGTCGGCATAGAGTGTATACTTAGAGTGACCACTTGGAGTAAAAAGAGACATGAGAGCATCATTCGTCGATTTGAGAAAGAAGTCCAGCGAGATCATCCGGGCGCTGCACCGCAACGAGCCGGTGACCATTCTGTATCGCGGCAAGCCCACCGCCATTATGCGACCTATCGTTGGCCAAGGTGATCAGGCCAAAGCCAAGGCCGCGGACCACGCCGCGTTCGGCCTGTGGGCGGACCGTGACGACATGAACGAAGTCGCTGCCCACCGTACTCGTCACGCTCCGCGTGACGAACCTGCATCACGCGGAGCGTGATGAGTACACCCGGAAAGTTATTTTTCGGCCGTCCCTTACTTCTCGTTCTCGACAACCGCCGTCACTCGCCGGCCGTCGGCCAGGTTGCTTTCGGGCGCGCGGACGACCAGATCGCCGGCCGAGAGACCGTCGGCGACTTCGGCCTGTTCGTCGTTAATCATGCCGATACGCAGTGGTGTGATCCGGGCGCGGCCGTTGTGTATCACGTAGGCTTGCCAACCGGCGTCGGCACCGCGGAAGATGGCGCCGCGGAAGATGGCGGAGCGGGGGATTACCAGCGTTTTGGACTTCCGGGCCGTGGTGATCCGCACGCGGACCCGATACCCCACGCCCAGGCCACGCTTTTCGATCAATCGCTTGAGGTCTTCCGGCTCGAATTGCACCACGACCTTTACCCGCTGCTGTTCCACCCCGAGCGAACTGACCTTGGTGAAGCCGGCCGGATAGATGCGGCTGACCTTGCCGCGGGCGCGTGGCAGGCCGATGGCCGGTCCGTAAATCTCGACCGGATCGCCTTTCTTGGCGCTGACCACGTCGAGGCTGAGGATATCGGCTTCTATCTCGAGGTCCTCGAGCCGGCCGATTTCCAGCAGCTTGGTGCCGGCCGACAGGAATCGCTCGTTGCTGGCGTGGCGGTTCAACACGACGCCGTCGACGGGGCTGGTCATTGTGCCGCGCTGTTCGTCTTCTTCAACCTGCCGGAGTCGGGCGGCGGCTTCGGCCTCTTCTTTTTCCAGCACGGCGCCGCTCAATCCCTTTTGGAAGATGTATTGTTCGACCATGGTCGGCATCAGGTTGGTGGCGGCGGCAAGCGATTGCATGGCGGCGTAAACCAGCTTGTCTTGCTGGTAGTCGACTTGGGCTTCTACCTTTGCGAGGATGGTCAGGTCCAGTTGGTCCCGGCTTTGGGCCTTGGTCTCGAAGAGACGTTGGATACGTCCGAGGTTTTTCTCGGCGTAGTCGTAGTTCGCCTTACCCGACTCCCTTCGCGCGGCGGCCGCCTCGACCGTCGCCTGCATCGACCGGACGAATTGCTCGGTCTGTTTCAGGGCGGTCTTTTCCACTTCGTTGTAGGCGTTCTTCTCGATGGCCGCCTTGAGCCGCTCGACGACGGCGGTTGCCTCCTTCACGTCGAGTTGCCGATCGAGGCGGACGATTTGGGCGACGGTTTGCCCTTTCTTGACCGTCATGCCCTCGCGAAGCGTGATGGCCTCGATCCGCCCGTTGTAAGGCATGGTAATCAGGCATGTTTGCGGCAGTCGGGTTTTACCCCGCTCGTCGACGAACTCTCGGATCGGCCGCTGCGTTGCTCGGGCGGCTTCCACCGGAATCCCCGAACGGTTGCTGCTCGCGACAAGCCAGATCAGCACAACGCCTACCGCCGCACCGCCGATGATGAGCCAGTGTTTACGTTTCATGGTCAAACCTATTGGAGAAGTTGAGAGTTGAGAGTTGAGAGTTGAGACACTGCGAAGCTGCAAGCGGAAACCAAATCAGAAATCAGAAATCCCAAATCAGAAATCCCTCTTCTACTCCTTTGCATTCAGGGCTTCGAGCCAGTCCATGCGGTGGATTGCCCGCTGGACGAACAAATGGGCCAACAGCCCGAACAATATAGCAAGCATCACGGTCCAAACCCACGTATGCGTTTGTGCGACGACCGGGAAGCGGAACATCTCGGTGTCGTAGGCCATCGAAGTACCCACCGCCAACAGATACCCCAGCGGCATTCCGATGGCCGTGCCGATGAGCGTGACGATCATGCTTTCGCGCAATAGCAGGCTGCCGATCTGCCACGGCCCGTACCCCAGCACCCGTAGCGTGGCCACTTCGCGTTGCCGTTCGGCCAGACTTACCAGCGAGGCGTTCAGGATGCTGCCGAAGAACACAATGCCGGCAAACACCACCAGCAGGCCGATAAACACCCACATCGTATCGACCAGCGTTTTTTCCAGACTTTCGATCATGTCGGCCCGGGTGTTGACCGCTTCGAGGGCGGGCAGTTTTTTGAGTTGGCCGTACAGGGCCGCCAGATTGGCCGGATCCCGATCGGTGCGCAACTGCACGCCGGTCATGGCGAACTGTTCGCCGACGAGCCGGCTGAGGTAGCGGATATCGGTGTAGACGTACGTACCCAGATAGCTATCGGAGATTTCGACGACGGGCACGCGTTGTTCTTTGCGGAGCCCTTTTGTTGGCCGGAAGGTAACCAGATCGCCCCGCTGGAGATGTAGAATCTCGGCCAGTTTGCGACTCATTGCCAAGCCGGCGGAAGGGATGCGAATGGGTCGGGCGTCGCAATCGCGAGGAACGGTCAACTTGGCCCCGCGGGCCAGCCCGGTTATGCCGCCCTTCTTGCTGTACGGCCCGTTGTAAAAGGTACAGCCGACGTTGAGCGTAGGTTCCGCCCGATCGACGCCGGGCAATCGGGCCGCTTCCAGCAGGGCGTCTTCGCCGTGCTCGTCTTTGAAGGCCAGGTCGATATCGCTTTTGAGAATCCACTTGAATTGGAAGTCGACCAGGTAGTTCGAGGCGTCGGCCATCATGAATCCCGCGACCAGCACGCTGGCGCCCATCGCGGCGGCAAACACGCCGACGGCCGTCCGAACCCGGTTGCGGATGATGCTTCTCAGGACCATCCGCCAGTTGGAACCGAGTCGCTGCCAGAGCCAGGTAATTCGCTCCAAGAGCACGGCGCCGCCCTGCTTGGGTGGCTTGGGCCGCATGGCTTCGGCCGGCTTCAGCTTTAGCACCAATCGGGTCCCGTGCAGGCTGCCCAGGATCGCACAAATGACGCTGATCACCAGCCCGGTCAACTGCAAGCCGGGATAGAAATGGTTATTCAGTTCGGGAAACTCGAAAAACCGCCGGTACTGAATGGTCATGCCTTCAGCCATCCAGTAGCCCAGCGCGCAGCCGAGCAACCCGCCCGCCAAACCCACGATCAGCCCGAACTCAAGAAAGTGGATAAACACCTGCCGGTTGGAGTAGCCCATTGCCTTGAGCGTTCCGACGGTGGTCCGCTGCTGTTCGACCAACCGGTTCAGAAGCACGTTGAGCACCAGCGCGGCGACGGCCAGGAAGACCGTCGGCATAAAGAAGGCAAAACTCCGCAGCCCCTGGATTTCCTGGCTCAAGTAGTTGTTCGACGCCTGGTCCTTCAGCGGCGTGGTACTGAACACACCGTAGGGCGAAAGCAACTGCTCCGCCCGGCGAAGCACCAGGTACGGGTTGTCCCGCGCCGCCGGGGCCAGTCGGCCCAATACTCGGTTGGCGGCCCCGTCGAAGTCGAAGACGTCTTCGGCGTAGCTTTGCTTGAGGTAGAAGACGCCAAAGTGTTCCGGGTCGGGCACAATCGCCCCGGGCCCCAACATGTAAACGAACTCGCTGGAAATGGCCGTCCCCACAACGAACAGTTCCTGGCGGCGGTTGTTCAGCACCAGGTGGATCCAATCGCCGGGCACGAGCTTGTGCCGGGCGGCAAAGGCCTCGTTGACGATCACCTCATTCTTGCGCCGCTCGGTGAAGTAACCGCCCCGGCGGATCACGATGTCGTTGATGATCGTGGCCGAAAAAGGGACCAGGTTTAATTTGCCGGAACGGCCCGGAGGGTGCTTCGCACAAATTAAACCTGGTCCCTTTTTCGGCTCTTGCACCCGGCGGTCGGGCAGCGAGAGCACCAGCCCGTTGAGCGGCTCGGCCACATCCGGCAGATCGACCGTCGCGTGGAAATCGATACGAGGACGGATCTCGACCACGCCCGGCAACTCGGCAATGGGTGCCAGTTCGGCCAGGGGCACCTTCTTCAGTTCGATCGAGAAATCAGCCATCCGGCACTGCCGGTAGTACCGCCGCTTGGCTTCGTTCAGATTGTTGTAGGCCGACCCCATCGCCACGTAACAGGCCACGCCCACCGCAACAATGCTGACGATTGCAAACAGCAATCCGCCGGCATTTTTCAGTTCGCGACCCAGTTTTCGATGCAGGACGCTCACCAGGTGATCTCCTCGGGTGGGACGGGCTGGGGGTTCGCATGGATTTCGACTACCTGGCCGCTGCGGAGCCGGATCACCCGGTCGGCTATCTGGGCGATTGCCCCGTTGTGCGTAATCAGAATGACCGTTTTGCCCAAGTTCTGCTTCAAGTCGACCAACAGCCGCAATACACGCTTGCCCGTCGCGAAATCCAACGCTCCGGTCGGCTCGTCGCACAACAGCAGATCGGGGTTCTTGGCCAGCGCCCGGGCGATAGCTACCCGTTGCTGCTCGCCGCCCGACATCTGCGCCGGGAAATGGTCCATCCGCTCCTCCAGTTCGACGAGTCCGAGGGCTTCGGTCACGTCCATCGGGTCGTTGCTGATTTCGGTGGAGACCATTACGTTTTCGCGGGCCGACAGGTTGGCTACCAGGTTGTAGAACTGAAAGACGAACCCAACCGAATCGCGGCGATAGCGGGTCAGTTCGGCGGCGGAGAAGGCTGATAGCTCCCGTCCGCAGTACCAGACGCGGCCGGCGGTCGGGCTGTCCAGGCCGCCGATGATGTTCAGTATGGTCGATTTACCCGATCCACTCGGCCCGACCATCACCAGAAATTCCGCCTTATCCACCTCCAGCGAAACATCGCGCAGCGCTTCGACCGCCACCTCGCCCATCCGGAAGGTTTTGTCCACTGGCTCCAGTTTCAGGAGCTCGTTGTTGTCGGAGGCGGTGGTAGACATGAGAGTGTTGTGGCTAGAGAGGCTTGCCGCTTGCGGCTTCGCAACGCAGCGATATTGCGAAGCCGCAAGCGGTTAATTCCGCAACCCCATCCGGAAGGCCCTATCTGGAAGGCCCCATCTGGAAGATAGGTTGAGACTTAGCGCCGGGCAACCGGGCGTAAGAGCGACTGGCTAGTCAACGGCCCACCGTTCGCTACAATCGGTGTTTTCCATTCAGCCGTCAACGGTCACTTCTTCATCAAGAATGGCTTCAAGGCCTCTGGAGATCAACCTGGTACGTTGAACGTTGAGTTTCTTTGCCAGTCGATCGGTTTTCTCCAGCAATCCTTTCTCGATACTGACCGAGATAACCCGCACCCCCTTGCCGATCTTTGGCCGCCCGCGTTTACGCTTCGCTCTTTCCAACTTCACCCGCTGCCGTGCAGTGGGTTGACCAAACGAATCGCTCACGAACTCTTCGTCCAAGTCGGCGGTGGCCTCTTGCAATTCAGCAGTATTCATCTCAGTCAACGGTTTGGTCTGCTTCTTGGGCATCTTGCTTGACTACCTTCCTTTAATATCTTATATAATAAAATATTTGACATGTCAAGCCACGTACCCTGACCAAATCTGGAGTCTTCCGCCATGGTCCATCAGGAACAAATCAGCATCCAGACTACCGGACACGGCCACATGACCGACATTACCGAGCAAGTGGGCCGCGTGGTTGCCGGCTCGGGTGTCAAGACGGGTGTGGCGCAGGTATTCGCCCTCGGCAGCACGGCCGCGGTGAGTGTGGTGGAGTTCGAGCCGGGCCTCGAGCGCGACGTGCCAGAAATGTTCGACCGGCTCATGCCTCCAAGCCGACAGTACGGACACGAACAGGCTTGGCACGACGGCAACGGCCATTCGCACTTGCAAGCCACGCTACTGGGCCCGTCGCTTGCCGTGCCGGTCTCCGACGGCCGGTTGGTGCTGGGCACCTGGCAGCAGGTCTTCCACCTGGAATGCGACATCCGCCCCCGGCAGCGGACTATCGTGGTCACCGTGCTGGGCGAGTGACGCGGCAGTCCAGGGATCAGGGGCTTGGGCGAGGCACGAGTTGGGATGGAAGAAGCGGCAGAGCGGGTCGGCCAACCCTGCCACACACTCGGCGGCGAAGTCCAAGTGGAGTTGGCTGCCGACCGCCTGGCAACAGGCAACCAACTCGTGTTGCAGGTCCTCTTCGACGCCAAGCCCCACCAGCGGACCGGCCGGCTCCAAGTGCCAGTTCCAATTGTGATACCCGCGCAGCCGTGCCCCGGCATCGCCAAGCCAGTTGTCCTGCCCGAGCGTGATCTCGACCGGTGTGGGCGGCTTTGGCGAGGGATTCACCCAAGCGATGGCCGGGAATACGCCGGCCATCCGGCCGCACCGGCCGTCCGGCGTTATGAGTTGCTCGCAGAGATACGCCAGGCCACCTCCTTCACCGTAGAGACGGCGACCCTGGCGAAGATGTCCCCGAAGGGCCGTCTTCATGCAGTGGTTCTCCGATAGCTCTGCCAAATAGCGCTCCGGATGGCCGCAGCCAAGGTAGACGATGTCCGCATCCGGCGGCAGATTTTCATCCCCAAGCGGCGAAAAATCAACCACCGTCGCCCCGCGTATCTCCAGCAGATCGAGGACATCGGGAAAATAGCAGTTGAACGCTTCGTCGTAGGCCACTGCCACGGTGAGCCTAGTGCCCGTCGGATTGGCTCCCGTCGGATTGGTCCCCGTCGGATTAGCGCGGAACAGCCGGCTGGGAGCTTCAAGCGGCTTACGCCCCTGCATGGTTTGGTAAATTGCTTGTCGCCGCCAGTGCCGGGTGAAGTGGTCTGCCAACTGGTGGCCTAATTCCTCCGGAAACCGGCTGCCGCGTGGCACGGCACCGATCGCTTCGCGAAGCTGGGGTAGCGCTTCCAGAGCACCCAGCACGGGTACTTTCCAGGAGGCTTCCAACTTGGCCGACAACCGTGCCAGATGGCTCTGGTCGTTTACCCGATCCAGAAGCAGCCCGTCGACTTTGTCCGGTCGCTCGGGCAGACAACCGTCGGCCAGTTGCGCAACGTCCAACACGACTACTCTAGGCAGATCGAGCCACTGGCAAAGCGTGTCCAGCTTTCCGCCGGCGTCTGGGGTTTCGATTGCCGTATCGAATTCCCCCTGCACAACCGCCAGATCGGCCAACTGGGCCCCGTGGACGAATACCTCGCGGCAGACTTCCCGCGGCATCAACCAACTGTCCAGGTGGCGAGGTTTCCGTCCGGTTACCGTGGCCGTCTCCGCACACCTGGCAAAACAGGCCCGGCTCAGAAAGCTCTGAATTTGCAAGCCATCCCGCCGCAAACCTTCCATCAGCCCCCAGAGAATCGGCTGCAAGTCCACGTCCACCTGCACCGTTCCCACCGCAAGACGAGGCAATTCTGGCATACCGAGCTATCCGCAGTGAGGACACCGCGGCTCCGAAAGTCCGCAACCGCGACGACTGCTATTGGGAGAGTACCACCCTTCGTCCACTATTTTTCGTGTGGTTACGTGCAAAGTCAAGCGGCGGGAGGCATCAATCCACAAAACAAACCCCCGAATATGGTGGACAATCAGAAATACCGCCGGCCAACGAACGGCCCGAGGTCCTGCGCAGCTACCACCACTTCCCAAGGACTTTCGTCGCGGCAATCGAGGTGGTACGATGTTCATTAGTTTCTGTTGCGGAAAGTCCCTCAGCCCCCGGCTTTGCCGGGGGACAACATGGCCGTGTGTTCGGATCCCCCGGCAAAGCCGGGGGCTGAAGGAGGAGAGGAAATGATGCGATTTGCGTGGCCTGCTGTTCTGATCTTGTCGGTCCTGTTGCCAACCGTCGGCCACGGTGGCGAAGCGGCGGTTCGGGAAACCACGTTGGAGATTCCCACCTATGCACTTGGTCCGGAAGACACTAACCCCCCGCTGTGGAAACCGCACGTGTATCCCTACACAATGCAGACCCGGATCAGCAAGAACAGAGTCCCCAAGAAGTATCGGGCCGTGATCCTGGAGAACGACTTCATTCGGGTGATTATTCTTCCCGACCTGGGTGGGAGAATCTACGCCGCACACGACAAGACAAACGGCGATTTCGACTTCATCTACCACAATCACGTCATCAAGCCGGGGCTGGTGGCGCTCAGGGGTGCCTGGCTTTCGGGCGGGATCGAATGGAACTTCCCCACTCGTGGACACACAACAAACACCTTCTCGCCCGTCCAGTACAAGATACTCAAGGGCAAGGACGGGAGCGTCACCTGCGTGGTGGGTACAATCGAATGGGTCCGGCGGATGAAATGGGCCGTCTCGACCACGATCTGGCCCAATCGGTCAGACTTCCGCAACCGCGTGCTGCTGTTCAACCCAACGCTGACCCACAACAACGGTTACTTCTGGGCCAACGCGGCCGTTCATGCCTGGTCGGACACTCGGGTGACGTTCCCGCCAACCGACTACACTTACTTCGGTGCCCGCCGCGATCCTCAGTCGTGGCCCCGCAGCAAGGGGCCCCGTAGTTAGAGGGAAGCCGGCGCCGGGGACAAGACCACCCCCCACCCGGTCGATTAGGTCAGGGGGGGT
>JAUWJC010000528.1 GCA_030607895.1 Pirellulales bacterium | reverse complement strand
CGCGCCGACAAGCTCTCGGGCGAGCGCCGGCTGGGGACGGTGTTGCTGGCCGAGCCGAGGCGAGATCGGGTCCGACTGGCCGGCGATTTCCAACAGCGGCTCCCCCCGTCGAACCCCAAGGGCTATCTGCTGCCGATCGTCGAGGCCGAGGGTGTGGCCTATCAATCGGGGCTTGTGGCCGTCGAGGGTTGCGCGGAACTCGATGTGCGCGTCGAGACTTCCGCCCGGCAGGTGGACGTTGGCGAACTGGCCGAGGCCGACTATCAGCCCGGCCGCCGTCTGTTGGGCGCGTACGGATTCGTCGGCGATCCGCCGGCGGTAAAGATCGACGTGCTCCGCCAGCCGGGCTACGGTATCCCGCCGGCGATCGTCCAGCAGTGCGAGTCGGACACGGTCCTCTCGCCCGACGGGCGGAGCCAGACGCTGGCCCAATTCAAGCTCCGCTCGAAGTCGCTCTACTTGCAAGTGGAGTTGCCCGCCGACGCGAAGCTTTGGGCGGCCGAGTTGGACGGCGTGCCGCTGAAGCCGCAACGCGACGGCCGGAGCGTACTGATCGATCTCTCGGCCGGCAAGGGCGAGGCCCTGAAGACGTTGAAGATCACCTACGCGGACGACAAGCTCCAGCCGGTTGCGTTGCGCGGCACGGTGCGGATACCCGCCCCCAAGCTGTTTCTGCACAATTCCGTGGGACAGGTTGGCAACCTGATCCACGAAAGACAGGTTGGCAACCTGTCCTACGAGACAATCGAAGTTCCGCTGGCCGACTTCCTCTGGCGGCTGCACCTGCCCAGCGGCTACGAAGTGGTCCGCACGGGCGGGACGCTTACGACCGACGACATCTCCCGCCCCATGCCGGCGGTGTTCCAAGTGGCCGGCGCTCTTTACTACCTATCCGGCGGCATCTGGTGGTCTCCGCTGAATCCCTACAAAATCACCCACCATCAACATATCGCCGAAATGCCGTCGCAGTCGGTTCCGTCGAACGCCATGCCGGAGATAGTGTTCGTCGGCCGGATCACCGGCATGGTAGATACGAAATGGTCGGACGACAAGGACTTCCTGCCGCCGCCGGGATACGCTCACGTTCCCTTGGGTCGCAAGTACAAACTCGCCTCCGGGCTGATGCAAATCACTTACGACTCCGGGGCGAAGGTAATCCTCCAGGGGCCATGCAACTTTGAGGTCGAGTCTCGCAACGGCGGCTATCTCGCGCTGGGCAATCTGACCGCCAGAACGGACGGACTAGACGGGCAGTGCTCCATCCGCACCCCCACCGCCATTATCACGGGCGGCGACGCCGCAGAGTTCAGCGTGGGAGTCTCGGAAGACGGGGCAACTCTCGCACATCCGTATTCCGGCACGGTGCGGATGAAGTCAATTGGCGGAAGCGGCAAGGAACTCGTCTTGAAACCAGGCGACTACGCTGAAGTGGGAATCAGAGACAGAGATGCCGGGCCGGGGTTGGTTGGCTTTAACGTTGCCCCAGGATTTACCCGGCGGATGCCCGATAAAATGGATGTCGTAGCCGACGGCAGAAAAAAACATACTCCCGCGGAGTTTGAAGGGAAAAGCAACGCCGAAAAAAGGATCGAAGCGGCGCTGAAATCACCCACGCAACTCGAGTTCATCGAAACGCCGTTGCAGGACGTTATCGACTACCTCAAGGACCAGCACAAGATAGAAATCCAGATTGACACCAGGGCCTTGAGCGACGTGGGGATCGGCACGGACACGCCGGTGACGAGGAATCTGAAAGGCGTTTCGCTCCGCTCCGCGCTGCAGTTGATGCTCCGCGAACTTGGCCTGACGCATACCATCCAAGACGAAGTGCTGCTGATCACCACCCACGAAGAGGCCGAGACCCACTTGATCACGGTCGTTTATCCGGTCGCGGACCTGGGGTTTCGGGAGAAGTCTGGCGAGACCTGGATCGATTTCGACTCCCTGATCTACATGATTACCTCCACGGTCAAACACACTACGTGGGACGAGATAGGCGGCCCCGGCTCTATTGCTTCACAGTCGGTCGGCAACACGCCCGCGATCGTTGTGTCGCAAACCCAAGAAGTCCACCGCGAACTTGTCAAAGTTCTGGAACAGTTGCGGAAGGTCGCTCGCGCTCGGGCGTCCGACGGAAAACTGCCGTTGAGGGAAAGGTCTTTGTCGCGAACCTCAGGCGGTGGAATGGGCGGAATGGCCGGCTTCGGCGGCAAGCCGGGCGATACCGGTCGTCCTGAATCACCCGCTAAAAAACGGGCCGGAGAACCTGCGAAAGCCGCAGCCACAGTGCCTCCCCCGACGTTTGGTGCGGCGGATAAAGGAGACAGGAAAACGACAGTGGGATTGTCCGCGCCGGGGGTCTTCAACGCGGATTTGGACATCAAGAAAAAACATGCTGACGATCAGGAAATACTGAATGCCCGGCGCAAAGCGGCGATTGACACTTTGGAACGTGTTGATAAAGCCAGCATACCGTTCTCCGGTGATCCATCGGCCGTCTATCCCGACGTAAAGGACTGGAAAGACATGTCCGAGCGGCACAAGGGGAAGTACGCGGCCGCGGGGCAACTCGCCGGCGTGAGGAGTCTGAAGATCGACTTGCTCCAGTCGCCGGACGATTCGGGCCGGGTGGTCGCGTTTCGCAGCCTGGGCGTCGAGCCGCGATTGGTGGTCACCCTGGCCGACGACTCGCGGTTCGCCTCGATCCGCTGGGAGCTGGCTCTGGCCGTGGCGCTGGTCGGCCTGGGGCTGACCAGCCGATCGGTCCCCACAAAAACCGTTTACATCCTCGTCGTGATGCTCTTAACCACGTTGTTCGCGCTGCTCGGCGGCATCGAACTCGTCAAGGCGTGCAACATGATGTTCTTCGCCGCGTCGCTGTTGGTTCCGTACTATCTGATCGTCGGCTTTTTGCGTTGGTTGTGCCGGACGTGTTGCCCGCGCTGTCGCGTGGCGAAGACCGCCACGGCGGCGGTCCTGCTGGCGGCGATGCTGGGAGCAAGCGGGGTGCAAGCCGCGGAAGATGCGAAGCCGCAAGCGGCTAAACGGCGTGTAGTCGAAATGCCCGAGGACGCGATTATCCTCCCCTACGATCCCGAATGGAAGAACGGGATCAAGGACGCCGACAAGCTGCTGGTGCCGTACAAGAAGTACGTCGAGCT
>JAUWJC010000126.1 GCA_030607895.1 Pirellulales bacterium | reverse complement strand
GACCCACGCGGTCAAAGGGCAACCACATTCGCGTGGGTCTCGCTGCGCTCGACCCACCCTACAGTATCTCGCAGCCCTTGCGTTGCTCTCGTTTGAGCCAGGTGTTGGCCTCGTCGTCGCCGATGAAGAGTTCCTTTTCGGGGTCCCACTTGAGCTTTCGGCCCAGGCGCATCGAGATGTTACCCAGGTGGCAGGTGGTTACGCTGCGGTGTTGGCTCTCGACGTCGGAGATGGGCAGCTTGCGGGTTTTGATGCAGTCGAAGAAGTTGCCCATGTGGTTGACGATTGCGTCGAGCTTGCCCGCCCGCTCGGGCCGGTCGAGGTTATCAAAGCCGTAGACCTTGAACCGATCTCGCGGCAGCGGTTTTTCGGCCAGTTGTTCAACCGGTTTTCCGGAGATCGTACCCCGGTTGACGAAGATTCGCCCCTCGGTTCCGTTGAACATGATGCCGTTTCGGCCCGTGTCGGCCACGGTCATCTCGACGCCGTTGGCGTAGGTGTATCCGGCGGAGTAATCCAGGGCCACGTTATAGCCGTTGGGCGTGTTGGGGAAGGTGGCCTTCGAGTCGATCTCGACCGGCTGCGAATCGATACCCCACTGGGCGATGTCGAGGTGATGGGCGCCCCAGTCGGTCATCTGTGCGCCCGAGTACTCGTACCACCAGCGGAAGGTAAACTGGCACCGCTCCTCGATGTACTGCACGGCCGGTGTCTGGCCCTGCCACATATCCCAGTTGAGGCACCGCGGCGGGTCGCTTGGCTGGAACGGGCCGCCCACCAAGTTTTTACCCAGTACGACGTCCACGTGCTGGAGCTTGCCGATCCGTCCCTAGCGGACCATCTCGACGGCCAGCCGGAAGCGATGGTCGCTCCGCTGCCAGGAGCCGACCTGCACGACCCGGCCTGTCTCGGCCACCACCTTACGCATCTGCTTCCCTTCGTCGATGGTGAGCGTAAGTGGCTTTTCACAGTAGATATCCTTGCCGGCGCGGCAGGCGTCGATGACCATCTTGGTGTGCCAATGGTCGGGCGTACCGATGGTTATCACGTCGATGTCCTTGCGCTCCAACAGCTTGCGGTAGTCTTCGTAGATTCTCGGCGTGCTGCCGAAACCAGCCCGGGCCTGCTCGCGGATGTTCCGGTCAACGTCGGCAATGGCCACGATGTCGCCGTATGCCCGGGCTTTCTCGGCAATCACCGTGCCCTGGTACCTCATGCCTATCGAGCCGATCCGGAAACGGTCGTTTTTCGCCTTCGGCTTGCCGGCCGCTTGGGCGTCGGCCGTGAAGACATAAGGCGTCATGCCACCGGCGGCCAGGACCGCGGCTGACGTTCTGAGAAAACCACGTCTGGTTTGCTGGGCGATATTCATTTTATGGCTCCTTTCGTTGCTTGGGGCCTGTTCCTTTGTTCATGCTCACAATGCTAACAGAAACGGGTTCCTCCTCCAAGAAGGAGCGGTAAAACACGCAAGTGCCGGGGTCGGTCGAGGTGACCAGGTCTTCCACCCCGTTGCCGGTCAGATCCACGGCGGCGAGCTTGACCTCGTGGTGGGCGTTGAGCAGGTCATTCAGCCGGGTCATGGGCTTGCGGGGCTCGAACACCGGTTCTTCAGCCGTACCCGCGTTGCGGAAGAAGTCCACAGCCCGGTTCAGTCCAATGTTGGCACAATTCTGCGTGGAAAGCATAATGTCGATAACTCCGTCTCGGTCCCAATCGACGGGCGTGACTTGCGTGCGAATGTAGCAGCGGAGAGGGGAGCCGTCGACGTGCTTGAGCAGAATGCCATTACCCAGCCGAGGTTCCCGTTTCGTTCCTACGTTCGGGAACAGATAAAGACGAGCTTCACCCCGAAGTAACCCGGATTTCGATCTTTGGCTGCTGCCGGTATCGCGTCGCCCATCTCCAACCATGGTCACCATGTCCAACAGCCCGTCGCCGTTGAGGTCGGCGAACCCGGGCGTACACCGGTAGCCCACCTTCATCCGCGCTCCGCTTACTCCCTGTGCCGAGTCAGTGTTGCCTTCGAAGGCCAACGTGAACAGCGGCTGGCCCTCTGCGCTTTGGATCTCGAAATCGTCGAACACGCCGTCGGCAGGGCTGGACAGATCTTCCGCGTAATTGGTTTCCCATAGTCTGGGGGTTTCTCGCTCCTTTTGTATGCATCGCCAGGCTCGCGTTCCGATATGGAATCGATTGCCGCGTGGGACGTGCTCCACCGCCTCGGTCCTTTCGGCCAGTTGTTTTCCGTCGACCGTCACCCGGGCGCCTCCGGCACCCCATGACGCCTCGATCCGGTGCCACTGGCCAGGCTGCCAGTCCAACGGTTGGCTCTGGACGAACGATTCTCCCAGTTGCAGCCGGAGCTTTCCGTCGGCCGTCTTGAACAGGGCAAATGGGGCACGGAGTTTCAGGTCGGGGTTTATCCCCTTGTAATAGCGACCAAGGTCGCCGGCACCTGTCCCGTAAGTGGCCGGGCTGGGTTCGGTGTAGAAGAAGTAATGGGCACGTCCGTCGTCGGCTTTCCAATTGGGCTTGAACGAGAAGCGAATCGCACCGCCGCAAGGGTCAATGGCCCCTTCGGACCGATAGGATAAGTAGTCGAGGAAAGTCTTTTCGTCGACCAGGGCTCCTTGCCCCTGCTTGCCCTCCACGAAACGAACGTGATCGCACGTGGCCATCGGGCGCAACTCCACCTCGGGCGCGAACTTGTTGCCGCCCAGGTTCTCGTAGAAATGGATGTAGCCGAAACGCCACGAATGTTCGGATGTGAAGAACAGGTCCGGATCGCCGTCGTTGTCCCAGTCTTCCAGCCGAATGAGACTGTAGAGTGCCTGGGATTCGCCGCCATCGCAACACCCGAACCAGTCACGCTTATTGGCGTCGACATCCACGGTGTGTGTGCGCCGGAAAAGGCCGTCCTCCCATTCGGTGACGATCAGGTCAGGACAATGATAGGACATCAGCACGTGATCCAGGTCGCCGTCGCTGTCCCAGTCCACCATTTCGAATGCCTTCAGGTTTGATCGCGGCATCATCTTCTGGCGAGTCGACTTGGGCTGGACGCGTTTGCCCAGCCGAAGATGCTTGGCGTCACCCTCGTTGATATACACCACGAGACCTGTTGAAACGGCCAAGTCCAGATCACCGTCGCCCTCATAATCGGACCAGGTTATCGAAGGATAGTAGAACCCGACACTCAGCGGTTTTCCATTCCACTCGACCTGTGTACCCTCGGCGAAAGTGAACTGTTTGGGCGTGCCCGTATTCTCGTGGCGCCACACGTATGGCGGCGCACATACATAGAGGTCGAGATCACCGTCGGCGTCGGTGTCTGCAAGACTGAGTCCCGTCAGCATGCCGGAGTTACGATGGTAAGGGAGCAATCTGGGTAATTTCAGGTCTAATGGGACTGCCTTGCTGAAAAGCGGCGCTCCGTGCGGATCCAGGCCGCGTCCCCAATGGCACACCAGGGCGTCCTCGTTCTCATCGGGTACAACGCGCACCATCAGAGCATCGGCCGTGCCGTCACCGTTGAGGTCGCCGAATGCGAACTTACCTCTTGGTAGGTTCACGGGCGATTTTCCGGTGCTGACTATGGGGAATGAATCGGGGCCCAGGTTTCGATGGAACCTGAGTCGCCCGCGGTAGTGGCAATATGAGTCGATAAAAAGATCCATCCGGCCGTCGCCGTCGTAGTCCACCGGCCAGGCCATGGAAAAGGCCAGTCCGTGGTGCGACGGAAATGCGTCGATCGGCCTGCCGGACGGGTCACGCACCAGGTAGTGCTCTCGCCGGGAAAACCGGGGATTGCCGGCCTCCCCGATGTTCTTCCAGAAATGGCAGAAATCGGTCCAACGACCGGCGAGCAGGTCCTGTTTGCCGTCGTTGTCCCAGTCCAGAAAGAACCCCGACCATAGCGGGCCCGGGAAATGTCCCTCCACGGTCTCGTCAAAATAGAAATGGTCGCCGTCGCCCAGCGTACACATGCCCTTCGCCGGCGGCTGGGCGGGCTTGGGTAAGAACCGGGCCACGTAGCGAGTGTGGTTGCGGTCGCGCATCGTCCAGACAAGCCGACCCTTCTGTGGTGTCGTCCGGTCGAACCGGCTGGGACAGACATACTTCGCCACGCCCTGTTTATCCGGACGAAGCACTACCGGCTTGCCATCTTTGTCCACCTCGAACACCTGGACTGTATATGGATTAACCGGGTGGCCCCATTTTTCCTCCAGAGCGTGCAGGTCTATGGCAACGGACGCCGGATAGAACTCATGCGGCGTGTCACCCGGGTCGACCAACAGTTCCAACTCCCCCACCACCTCACCCGGTATGTCCAACAACTCGCCACCCAAGGCACCGCCAACTGCCACGCCAAAGACGACGATGAGGACCCAATTCAACGACGAACGGCAATGCAAATTCATGTCTGCTTCCTCCTATCTTGTTAGTGCAGAGCTGCCTCGGATCAGGCTTTTTCAATCAGAAACGTTTCCAAGTATTGTCGGGCGCGATTGATTTCTGCGGTCACTGCGGCAGTGGTGGGAAGGATTGGAATACCGCGGGGCGTGGGATGCATGAATATCTCGGTCCGACCGCTGTAGTTGATCTTCCGCAGGGCCGCCATGATTGGGCGAAAGTCGAGCGAGCCCCGGCCGGGCATCTGCTCCAACTCCTGCTCCTTCGGCATCTTCTTCATGCAGCCCTGGCCGTGCTGCCAGGCGTAAAAGTGGACCAGTTTCGGGCCCAGGTCCTCGATCAACCGCCCCAACAACGCCGGGTCTTGCGGCAGATGATACGGGGCCATGGCAATACCCAGGTTGGGCGATTCGGCGAACTCGGCCAGGTAGCGCAGCGAGTCGGGCGTGTTGATCAGCGCGTGGCCGTGGTTCTCGATGCCGATCACCACGCCATGCTCCTCGGCCGCCGCCGCGTGCGGCTTCATCTTCTCGACGAACTGCCGCACCGCCAGACGACACTCGTCGCCCCGGGCGTTCCTCGGACCGCTGCTGCCCGAAATCACCAGCGTGGCGCCGAACTTCTTGAGTACCGGCAATTCGGGTTGAAGGCCGAAGGGCCCCAGATCGTATCGGGTGGTCATACCCAGCCGAACGTTGTTCTGCCGAAGCAACTGGGCAAACCGGTCGTGGCCCAGCGCCTCCATCTGCTCGCGCTGGTCGCCGTGCCGCCGCGGCCAAAGGTCGATGGCGTTTGCGCCCGTCTTGCGCACCTCGGGCAGGATCTCTTCGAGCTTTGTCGTGCCGTACATGCATGAAGCCAGTGTGTAGCGCAGCGCAAACGGCTGCTTTTTCACTTGTTTTTTCTCTTCGGCCGGAAGCCGCGCGGCCCCAAGCAGGGTAGCGGCCGGACCGGCGGCAATCAGCCGGCACATCTCGAGTCTGGTAAGTTGCATCTTTGAGTTCTCAGTTATCAGTTATCAGTTATCAGTTATCAGTGGGTAAGTGTGCTAGCCACTTGCGGCTTCGCAAGTCAGCAGTCAGGCCCAAGCGTGTACTATCCACTACCCACTATCAACTATCAACTACCCCTTCAGCATTTCCATGAACTTCTTCATGAACGGCGTGTTGTCGTGCCAGGTCCGGGCGGATACCAGGTTGCCGTCGACGACGATTGGCCGGTCGACGTACTTCGCCCCACCCTGGGCGGCGTCCAACGCACACTTGGCCACCGTCGTGACCGTGCGGCCGCGGATACAATCGGCAGCGCTGACGATCTCGATACCGTGACACACCACGGCCACCGGCTTCTTGGCCTCGAAGAAATGCTTGGTGATCCGCATCAGGTCCTTGTCGTAGCGGATGTACTCGGGTGCCCGGCCGCCGGAGACGAACATTCCGGCGTACTCGGCCGGGTCGACGTCGCGGAAGGCCACGTCGGCCTTCAGATGGTAGCCGGGCCGCTCCTGCGTCAGGTCCCAGGGTACGTCCGGGTTGGGCGGCACTTCGTGCAATACCGTGTGGTAAAGCCGGGCTTCCGGGCCGGCAACAACTACCTGGAATCCGTCCTCCGGAATCCGGAAAAACGGATACAAGGTATCCATCGCTTCCGTGGCATCGCCAATGGGCATCAAAACCTTGGGCATCTTCTTACTCTCCTGTTGGGATAATACTGCTGTGGGCGAAATGGCAAGTGCCGCCGGAGCGGCCGCCAGAAGCTGGCACATCTCGCGACGATTCAACGGTTGGTTCGGCATGGTTTCTCAAACTCCATAGTACAAACCTGTGAAAGCTCGCTTTCCTGGCAGACTTTTCCGAGACTGTAGGGAATCTCACGCAAAGACGCCAAGACGCAAAACAGTTAGGTCGGATAATTCCTTTGCTTGCGGCTTCGGCCGCACCAAGTCTCAATCGGTTTGACCACTCGCCCCGTTTCTCACGGACGGTACGCCACGTTTGTAGATCGCCAATTCCATTGAAATCAGTTTGCATTTGGTCTTCTGTTTGTCCAGATTCTTGATTTCGACCTTGTTGCTGCCGGGGACGAGTATGTCGAGCGGAACCGCATAGAACTTGAGCGCGTCGCGGGTGGCATATGCCGGATTTTGGGCCAGCGGCGGGAATAGCTCCGTGCCCTCGTGCTTGCAAGGGGTGAGTTGTTTTCCGTTCAGGCGGACGTCTATCCGCAGGTCCGCGCAACTGCCTTTCGTCTCGACACGCAGCACGGCCCGATCAAACTTGACCTTTGCCGTATCATCGGGAATTATCAGGTCAATGGTTTTCTCGTTAGTCGCCGGAAAACTGCCGAACCCCGGATAAACAACGTAATTCTTGGGTATGGTTTTGAGGTATTCGACGTCCGTGATTCCCTTCAGTCCCTCGGCCATGGCAAGGCGATCGGGAACGTAGTCGTAATTGAATAGGCTCAGCCCGTCCACGCCCCGGTGGAAGAGATTCAGAGCCGAGGCGCGGTATACTTCGAAAGTCGTGTAGCGACGGCCTGCCTTGCCCTTTGGAAAGGTAACGAAGTTCATTTCACCGTATATTTTTGCCCGCCTTGTCTTTGCTTTGAACTCCTCGACACCCAGCTCCATGGTGTGTATGAAGTAAGGCGATACGTTGATCATGTCCACGAGTCCCGCGGCATCCCAGCCGGGTACGTCAAGTCCCGCCTTCTCGCACTTGGCAATTGTCTCGGGTACTCTCACGCAGAGCTTCAGCGACTTTCCCCGATCGTTGCCGATCCGGTCCAGCATATCCTTTATGCGTTTCACGAACGCGGTCATCACCTGCGTGCCTTCTTCGATCTTATCGTTGTGGAAGAACCTGGGAGAACGCTGGAAGTCAAGTTCGGCTCCATCGACATCGTAGTTCGTGCAAAGCTCCTCGATAATCGAGAAATAGTAATCCCTCACCTCGGGAAGCATGTAGTTGAGCAACCTGACGTTGTCGTTGTTCCGCCAATTAGACGAAAACGACTTCTCCGGATCCCCCAACCAGTACTCGGGGTGTTCGCGCCAGATGAAGTTGTGGGTGGGCCAGGTCGGGTCGCTTATGTAATGATGATCGTTCATGCGGTAGGAGATAAAGAAGTCCTTCCCGCACTTCCGACATGCCTCGAGCGTGTCCTTCACCGGGTCGCCGCCGGAGTGAATGTATTTCATGGCATAGTCGAAAGGCCTGAATTTCTTTGACACCTGGTCGGGCGTGTACTCCTTCCATCGCGGGTCAATTTTCGAGGGAAACAGATTCGTGCGCCACGCGGTCGGGCAGCACATGATCGCATCCACGTCGGTATCCTCGAGCTTCTCGATGAAGGAAGCGATATACCGCGAGCTATTCTCCTTCTTATGGCAGATAATCAACAACTCGTGGTTGAAGATACACTTGTAGTCAACCGTCTTGGAAGTCGCATGGTAGGGTTCGGCAAAGCCGGCCGTTCCGATTGCCGTGCCCACTGCCATAACCATGATTGCGATACAATGCTTCACGTGGAGCCTCCTCTGGAATGAATTTCACGGCTGTCAGTCGGACTGGAGCGGGAAGTCAATCGTGGCGCCGCCGGGATCGACTTGGGCGGCCAGTTCTGTTTCTCGGTTGTATCGGGCGGGAAGCGTCTCGTCAACCACGGTCTCCCCGTCGGCGGTGGTGATGCCGACCGTGTGCTTGCCCGGCTTGGCGCCCATTATGTCGCGGAGATAAATGAGTTCGTACCGGCCTTGCTTGTCGGTAACGCCACGTGACGACTTGCCTTCGCCGGGTTGGAAGACGACGGTCGCCCGCTCCAACGGCTTGCCGTCGAGCGTGACCGTTCCGCAAACCGGCGCCAACTCTGGCCGGTCGCCTCGCGAGCAACCGGCAACCAGTGCCAGGGCAATCACAAGTGTCGCGGTGAATCGCATGGCGTTAGTCCTCAATTGGGCTGTTATGGGTCTAATAGGGCAAGTGCTGCCGGGGTGGCCGCCAAAAGCTGGCACATCTCGCGAGTGAGCGTCTCATCATGTTCTCCTTTGTTTCTGGGTAACCGTTCACGGGTTGGAAAGTTTTTTTACTTGTGACGCATCCAGGGCTCCCCGATATATACGCAGATCATCCATCGCACCGGTGAAGTAGTTTCTTGCTCCGAAGCCGATCAACAAGGGCTTGTCGTTCGCGACATCAAAGTCAGCCCGATCGAATTTGGTGGATGTGCCGCACTGTGTTCCGTCGACGTACAGCTTCAAAGACCCTCTCTCGCGAACCGCCACGAGATGACACCATGTGCTTCCTATGTCGTCGTCGTAGGTCACGTTCTTGCCGGCCTCCATGCAGAAGACCCGACCGAAGTCGTGGTGGAGCACGCGGCCCGCGCTCGGACTGCCCGGCCCGTACAACTTGCCCTGGAACGCAGTCAGACACAGCACACGGCAGCACCGGTAGCGGTGCGGGTTGACCCTGGCCAGCCGTTTCACGAAACTCCACTCGGAACCGCTCTCATAACGATAGACTTCGGCTCGGGGAATCGTTCCGGCATACAACTTGCCGTTGTATACCGTCAGCTCGTTCACCTCTGTCGTGTCATATCTACTGCTGATCCCGCATTCCACCCAATTCATGTCGTCGTTACGGCGAAATACACTCCCGGGTACCCAGGTTCCCGCATGCAGATTCCCTGCGTAGACCTGCAGCGCGTGGATCTGTACGATGTTCCGTGGAAACTTGTGAACGCAGGTCCACGTCGTTCCCCCGTCGTAGCGGAAGAACTCGACTCCCTCCATCCCTCCTTCTCCCCCGAATTCCTGCCCGTTACCTCCTCCGTAAAGCTTCCCGCGATAGACCATCAGCGTGCCGATCCGGTCCGTGTTGATCTCGCCGGCGCAGACACAATTGTATAAGCCTTCGTAGCGAAATACCTTCTTCTTGTTTTTAGGATCG
>JAUWJC010000390.1 GCA_030607895.1 Pirellulales bacterium | reverse complement strand
CCGCATTTCTCTCGACCCCTTCCCTGCCCTCCGTGTCTGAGTGGTGTTGTCGCGACCCCCGTGAACGGTTACCAATTTTCCAAACATGTTCCGCGCGGTTTGCTTGCGGTCCGACGCTGCCGCTCGAACCAACCCTTCCAGAACGCCACACGGTCGGTGGTGCTCGCCGGTTGCCGACCTGTTGCGTCGACGGCATCCTTTGCGACCACCTTGGGCAAGCTCTCCAGCGCCGCGCGACGCACGGCGTCACGATCGTCCAAAAAACGGATCAGCGTGGGAACAAACACCGGATCGGCCAGTTCGCCCATGCTTTGAGCTACCCGGCAGCGAACTTTCGGATCGTTGCTGTACGCCAGCCGTGCCAGCGCCGCGATGCCGGAGCGATTGCCAAGCCGAACAAGCGCCGCGGCCGCCTCCACCCGAAGCGATTGGTTGTTGCTTCCAAGTAATCGCTCGAGCGGCTTGGTGTCGTCCAGCCGGCCGGTCGCCCCCAAGGCACGGACCGCGGCCTCTACCACCGGATTGCTCGTATCGTCCAAGGCCGGCAGCAGCACCGTTACGTGCCGCGGATCGGCGTGTGCGGCCAGGTGTTCGCACGCGCGGCGGCGGACCTCGGGCGAAGGATGACCGATTGCCGCGTAGGCCAGCCGGCTCGACGGCTCGCTCGGATCGGTCGCCGCCGCCGCCAGAACGCTCTGCCAGACCAACTGATCCGTTTCCCTCATCACCAAACAGGCAAGTCGCTCGACGGCCAGACGTCGCAACGGTCGGTCGGCCGTCAGGGTAACCAATTCGTCGGCCGCCCTGCGACGCGTCGGAACGTCCTCCGCACGCAAACGATCCAACGCCCTGAAGTCCGGTCCGTGGCAAGGCAGCACTTCTCGGTAGACTGCCTCGGGCAGGACCTGCATTCGAACCAGGGCGATCTGTTCCAGCGCTTCGATCAGATCGGGACCGAACCGCTGCAGCGCCTCGACAGCTTGCCGCCGAGCGTCCTTGGACAAACCCGGATCGGCCGCCTGCCGGACGAGTTTTTCAACTTGCTCGATCCGCTCGGCCGTAATCGGCCGGATCGATCGGTCGGTCGGCATGTTGTCGCCGCGCGGCAGGGCCGCCCGATCGACGAAGCCGAACTGCTGCCGGAACCGGTTCCGCAACGATTCGAGCACTTCGCCGCGGCGCCCGTTCGGCCCTTCGACGGGGAATTCGGCGGCGGGCGGCCAGCGGGCGGCCAACTGCCGGGCGGCCGTCTTTCGCGTCGAGTAGGTCGACATTTCCATCGCCCCCAGCAGAATCGGGCCGGCCGGCTCCAACGGCCAGTTGGCCATTGCGGCGAGCACTCGCTGCTGGACAGCCGGGCTGGGATCGTCCAGCAGTCGGCGGGACAGGTCGGCCGCCGCGCGGTCCGTGTACCCGCGCAGTGTTTCGGCCACCACCAAGCGAACCCGCCACGATTCGTCCGCGGCGGCGTCCGACACCGGTCGCCTGGCCCCAGTCGCATCGAGTGCCGAAACGGCCGCGGCGCGGATCAACTCACCCCGGTCTTTAAGCATTTCTTCCAGATTCGCCCGGGCCTCGGCACCTCCCAGTTGACCCAACGCCCCGATGGCTGCAATGCGAACCTGGAAGTCTAGGTCACGAAGCGCGGCGGTGATGTATTGTTGCGCCTTGGGATGTCGCTGCCGGGCCAGGGTCTTCAGCACCGCCCCGCGCACACGCGGATCGGAGTCGGTCCGCAAATCGACAAGCTCGATTGGCAGGGTTCCTTTCCGGCCGGCTGACCAGGCCTCGACCGCTTCAAGCCGCACATCAGCGACCGGGCTCCGCAGTGCGTCGAGAAAACGCGGGGCGTCGAGAAAACGCGGGGCGTCGAGAAAACGCGGGGCGTCGAGAAAACGCGGATCGTCGGTAGCCAGGACAGCCTTGTCGTCGGCCGATACTGTCTCGGCCGGCTCCAGTTCGGACTTAGCCGGCTTGATGTCGGCGGCGGGCTGGCCCGGCAAGCGTTCGGACGGCGGACGACCGACCCACCACTGGCAACCTGCCGCCGTTGGGCCAATCAGCACACAGACGGCAAGCAGCAAGCGACCGGCGAATTGTTTGAAGAAGTCCGGCACGTTGGGCAAATCCTTTTGCCGATGGAGCAGTGGGTAGTGGGTAGTGGATAGTGGATAGTGGGTAGTGGATAGTGGATAGTGGATAGTGGTCAGTGATTTTTTGTCTTGAGTGAGTTAATGAGGCCGCTGATGAGGCGGCCGACTTCGGTGGTTTGCCTTAGTAGTTCGGACTTTCTGGGGTCGTCGACGAAACCGAGACGATTGGCAATCAAGACTTGCGTCTCGACTTCCTTGAGCGAACCGCGTGCAATGGAGAGGAAGTTCAAGAAGTCGCGTGTGGTATGTCGCCCTTGACCCTCGGCAATATTCGACGGGACGGAAACCGTGGCCCGACGAATCTGGCTCACCAGCCCGTAAAGCTCCTCTCTTGGAAACAGAGCGGATAAACGGTATACCGCTTCCACAAGATTCATTGCCTTCTGCCAGGCAATCAATTCACTGTAGTCCTTGACGGCCACAACTGATCTCCCACTATCCACTGACCACTATCCACTACCCACTATCCACTATCCACTATCCACTACCCACTACCCGTCGCTTGCCTTCTTTGGGGAAGATTTTTTGGCTTTCGAGTCGTTAGCCAACAGGGCCCTCAATTCGGTGTGCTCTTCTTTGAGCAGGTCGACCAGCGACTCCTCATCCTCGTCGAGATCCGAGTCTTCCAGGAAGGTCAACACCTCTTCGAGCTTCTTCTGGAGTTCGGTGACGAGTGCCTCTTGAGGCGACCCGGCGGCGATGCGAGTGATTGCCTGAAACCCCGTGACTACATCGTCCAGACGTGCCATCAGCGATCTTCGTGAGGCCTTGAGAAGTTTTTCAAGAGGAACGGTCTTGGTATTGCGGGCACCCGATCCCATTCCCATCCCCATTCCAAACTCGCCACCCATCATGTCCATTCCACCGCCCATCGTGCCCATCGCACGGGGGTAGCGCGATCCGCGTTTAGGCACGGCACGGGGGATTTCCTCTTCCAGCCGTTTGAACTCGGCCGCGCAGATATCGGCCGCCAGTGTGCCCAACTGGGTAACCATCGTCTTCAGGTCCAGCCCGCCGGCGCTCTGGTACTTCAACTGGCCGATGGCCCAGGCCGCGGTGCATCTGAGAGACAACGGCGTACCCGGCTCGGCGATAATCCCGACCAGGGTCTTGACCACGGTGCCTTGTGAACCGATGGTACCCAGGGCCGCAAGCGCCTCGATGGCCTGGCAGCGCATCCAGGCGTGTCCGGCCGATGATCTGCCCGGCGCACTCTTGGCCGTGGCCAACTTGAGCATTGCCCCGATCATCTGGTTGCGAGATTGCTCGTTGGTAATTTCCAGTCGGGCGTGTCGGATGATGCCGATCAGAGCGGCCACTTTAACCGCCTCGATTTGTTTCTCATCTTCGAGGGTTTCCAGCAGAGCCGGCAGGGCTTCCGGCAAGGCCACGCCCGGTTCGTTCCGACCGGTCGGTTGCCTGGCATTCAAGTCGCCGATCATCAGCATGGCGTTGAACCGCACCACCGGATGCAAATTCGCCCGGCTCATCTTGCCCAAATAGTCCAGCGACAACGCGTTCAGCCGATCGTGAGGGGGACCGCTCTTGCCCGTCAACAGATCGTTACGCAGCTCTTTTCGTAGGGCCGGCAGCAAGGTGTGGTTCTTCTTCTGCGTCCACCGAGGTAGGGCGTAGCGCTTGTAGTAGCCGTCGAATTGCTCCTCCCCTGTACTGGAAACTCTGCCCGATTCAAATTTGCGGGCGCGGAGCATCTGCATCACCGGCAACCGCATCTTCCGCTGGCTGTCGTCGACCGCCAGTTGTTGGAAACCCTTCGGCTTTGCCGCCGCGGGTGGTGCCGCGGGCTTGTCCGCACTCTCGGCCTTCGGCTCCTTGCTCTCGGTTTTGGACTCTTCAGTCGCGGGCTTGGGCTGCTGCGCAAGCGTCTGACGGCAACAGACTACAACCGCCGTCGCAACCGTCCAAATAGCCACTGTCCGAAGAATCGGACTAGAACCGTCACGAAGTAGCTTCAAAGTGGGCATGGGGCACGCAAGTTGTTTATATACTCAACGCGGTCAAGAATTGCGGTTTTGTGACGAAGTTATCAGTTGTCAGTTATCGGTTGTCAGAGCTTGGAAACAACGACTCTGGCAAGTCTTCAGACTGACTACTGATAACTGACTACTGATAACTGACTACTGATAACTGAAAACTGACAACTTAATCCGAAAACCTCAATTCTTGACCGCGTTGAGTATAGATATCTGATTCCGACTTCCGACTTCCGACTTCCGACTTCCGACCTCAGCTATAGCCTACCAACGCCGCGGCTGGACTGTCAAGTTGTATCAATTGCTTGAATTGCGACCATGGCCCCCACCAGTGCAGGTTTGACAGTTGGCTCAGGTAAGCATAAAGTATGTTTGCCTGGTTCCCAAGCTCAAGCTTGGGAGCAGGGGGAAAGGGGCGTGGGGGGGGGGGGGGGGGGG
>JAUWJC010000631.1 GCA_030607895.1 Pirellulales bacterium | reverse complement strand
TTGGATTTTTCCCGAAGCCTGGCGAGTGCTGATGCTCAAGGGGGCGGAGATCATCTGTCACCCCGCAAACCTCGTGCTGCCGGGACTGGCGCAGCGGGCCGTGCCGGTCCACGCGATGATGAACCGCGTGTTCGTCGTCACCGCCAACCGCGTCGGCACGGAAGGCCCGTTGACCTTCACCGGCATGTCCCTGATTGCCGACCCGCTTGGCCGGGTCTTGGCCGTCGGGCCCCAAGGGGGGCCGCACACGGCAGTCGTCGAGATCGACCCGCAACAGGCCCGAGACAAAATGATTACCACGCGAAATCATCTGATCGCCGACCGGCGACCGGCGGAATATGCCGCACTGGTCGAGAAGCCTGCGTAGGGTGGGGCTGCGCTGCGCTTGACCCACCCTACTACGTGCCGATTCGTGGTTTTGTTGCCCGTTTTTTTCTTTGCTTCCTGCTGCGTTCGACCGCGGGCGGTTTCAGCGGAACGTCGGTGGAGCAGGACCACGGCCGCGCGGCGACGGTCCATTGGACCGGCTCGATTATGCCGATCAAGAAGATCAGATTCGGCGGAAACTGCCCCGGTATCGCCATACTCAAGCATAGCTTTTTCCGGCCAGGGCAAGCTTTTCGGCTCCTCGGGAGGAGGGGGATTATTGACGCGATTGTCGGAGGCGGCTCCAAGTGCCGATTATTCGCGTTTCAGCGGTCTGATCCATATATTTCGATACCGCACCGCCGAGCCGTGCTGCTGGAGAACGAGCGGGCCGGTCGACTCGAACGACCTGTAACTGGGGAAGGTCTCCCACCTTGTCGATCCCATCACTTCCGTATGGTTCTGGACCAACACGCCGTTCCAGAGCACGGTGATGTATGCGGGAGAGAGGAGCTTTTCGCCGTCGAACCGCGGCGCGGTAAAGACAACGTCGAAGGTCTGCCACCGGCCCGGCTTGCGGGCGGCGTTCACCAGCGGCGGCGTCTGGCCGTAAAGCGCCCCGGCCATGCCGTCGGCGTACATTTTGCTGTCGTGCGACTCGATAATCTGTAATTCATAATTGCCGAGAAAGAAAATCCCGCTGTTGCCCCAGTTGTTGCCGTCGGCCTTTTCGGGCGTTGCCCATTCGATGTGGAGCTGGCAGTCGCCGAAATGCCGCTTCGTTTGGATCTGGTCGGTTTTGAGGATGTTGAAGGCGCCGTCCTCGATGATCTTTGGATCGATGTCTTTTGCGTTATCGGTCGATTTGGCGTGTTCCCACTGCGAAAAATCCTTGCCGTCGAAAAGAATGACGGCGTCGGCCGGCGGCGTGCCGGGGCTTTTGCCCGGGGCTACTTTCGGCGGCTGCGGGCGGCTGCGGTCATTGACCCGCCATTTGGAATTGGGCAAAAGGGGCGTGTGTCTGTAGCCAATCCCGTCGTCTTCCGCCCGGCACTCGCTCGGCGAACTTGTCCCAAACACAAACAAGCATAGAATTACGGCCGCGACAATCCTATTGAAACAACATGACCACGGAGCGGCAAATCCAGACATTATCCGACCTCCACGAGATGAAAGAGTGTTGGCGGGAAACGAGGAAACACAACGAGCGGCAGGATCATTTCTCCAATCTTGTATAATAACAGCCCACGCCGCAAAACAATAGTTAGTGCCATCGTTGCCATCGAGGGAATCGAACCCCGACCCCCAGCTTCATGGGGGTACGCTAACCGTTCTTGACCAGACCAGGCATTGCGGGTAGATTGCCACAATGGGAGGGTGTGCGAAAACCTTTGTCTTGTTGGAGTGGCGGTAAAATTGCCACTCCTGGTGTATCTTCGGGGTATGTACGTTTACCATTGCGGCGCGGCGCTGCGGATATAGTTGAACTATGGAAGAATTTTTTTCGCAAGTCTGGGAC
>JAUWJC010000585.1 GCA_030607895.1 Pirellulales bacterium | reverse complement strand
CCACGGTCGGGTTGGTGTTCGGCCGTGCGACGGTGGACTGTCGGCGTAGTGGCCTGCTTGGTGCTGGCCGCTGCCGCCGAGGCTGAAGCCCAACTGTCACAGCCGGCTGGTGAAGCGAAAACACGTAGTCTGCGGACCATCCGTTTGCCGGTCCTCACGCCGATTCCCGACCGCGTGGCCGGGGTCAGCCGGCAGGTGATGTCGCTTTGTGGCAGGTGGCGATTTGCCGTGGCACCGCCGGAGAGCTTCGCCAACCCGAAACTGGACGATAGCAACTGGGACTTGATCGAGGTGCCCGGCGAATGGGCCATGCAAGGTTTTACCGTCGCCAAGAACACTGCCGCTGGTTATCGGCGACAATTTGCCGTTCCGGCCGACTGGGCCGGCAAGCGGGTCAAGCTCCGCTGCGACGCCGTCTACAGCCATGCGACAGTCTGGATCAACGGCCACCGGGCCGGACATCACATGGGCGGCTTCACGCCGTTCGAGTTGGACGTTACGGAACTGGTCGAGCCGGGCCGGGAAAACCTGATCGCCCTGGCAGTGAAGCGGGAGTCGCTCACCAATGACAAGTTCACCACCTTCGGCAGCGCCTACGCGGCCCACCCGCTGGGCGGCATTTCGCGAAAGGTCACTCTTTTCGCCGTGCCGGGGCTGAACATCGCCTCGCTGCACGTTGTCACGACATTCGACAAAGACTACCGCAACGCGACCTTGCGCATCATGATAGATGTCGCCAACCAGAGCGGCCAGGACGTTCAGAATGCCCAAGTCGGGCTCGACCTGACAGGCCCGGGTAAGGCGTCAGTCAAGATCGACCCATGCGCCGTCAAACTACCCGCCGTGAAGGCCGGCCAGACGCTGGAGCACGTAATCGAAATCCCCGTCGTCGCGCCGGCCAAGTGGGACGCCGAGCATCCGAACCTTTACGTTGTGACATGCCGTTTGGAGGCCGGCGGGAAACTGCTGGAGGCCGTCCCGCGGCGGTTCGGCTTCCGCCAGGTGGAAATCCGCGGCAATCAGCTTTTTGTCAACAACCGGCCGGTCAAGCTGCGGGGCGCGTGCCGACATGAACTCTATGCCACACGGGGACGGAGCCTGACACCCGAGTTGTGGAAGCGAAGCGCGGAACGGTTCCTGAAGGCCAACCTCAACTTCATCCGGACTTCCCACTACCCGCCGGCAGAGGAGTTTATCGACGTATGCGACGAGTTGGGTATCTTCGTGGAAGTGGAGGCCCCCTTTCATCACGCGGAGTACATCCTCACACCGGAGTATCGCCGGGCGACACTCCAGCACACGGCGGAAATGCTCCAGCGCGATCTCAGCCATCCCTCGGTGATCATCTGGTCGATCGCCAACGAAGCGAAGTGGAGCCCGAATTTCGAGGCTTCCGCGGCACTCATCCGCGAAGTTGATCCGACGCGGCCGCGCATTTTTGAGCACTACAATATTGCTGCGGGTGACAAGTTGGACATCGTATCCCGGCACTATCCCGGGCCTAACGGGCCCGCGGCTGTCGCCAATGCCGGTAAGCCCGCGCTGTTTGGCGAATACTGCCACCTCTATTGCTACAATCGGGAGGAGGTGGTCACGGACCCGGGGTTGCGCGACGGCTGGGGGCGCGGGTTCGAGGCGATGTGGGAAAAGATGCTCGCCAGCCGCGGCTGTCTCGGCGGGGCACTCTGGGGTGGCGTGGACGAGATCGTCCATCTTCCCTCGGGCGAGGTCGGCTGGGGGGCCTGGGGACTGATCGACTCGTGGTTCCGTACCAAGCCGGAATATTGGCACGCCAAGAAAGTCTACTCGCCGGTCCGCATCCTCCAGAAGGAAATCCCCCCGCCCGCTTCGGGTGAGCCGATCCGATTGGAAGTGGCCAACCGCCACGACTTCACCAATCTGAGCGAACTGAAGATCGAGTGGGCCGTCGGCGAGGAGTCCGGGACGGCCACGGCCGACGTGCCGCCGCACAGCAGCGGGACTATCTCTATCCGGCCGAAGCGCACCGACCTGGCCGGCCGGAAACTCGCGGTGAAATTTCACAGCCCGAGGGGATTCCTGATCGACGTCTATCGGTGGCCGATCGGCAAGCCTGCCCCGGCGGCTGATGCGAAGTCCGAAGCCGTTGCCACCGCCAAGGTGGAATTCGTCCAGGCCGATAACACGATCACGGTCAAAGGCGGCCGGTTCGCGTGGGTTTTCGATGGCAAGACGGGCATGATTCGAAAAGCTCAACTCGACGGCCGAACCGTCCTGATCGGCGGGCCTGTATTGATGGTGCTGCCTGTGAAGCGCCCTAGGCCCGGGGAGGTTAGCCAGAGTCACAGTGCGGACATCCCGCCTTTTAATGTGACCTGCACCCAGTGGCAGGCGTCCTCCGTTAAAACCCGCCAAACAGCCGAGGGCGTAGAAATCCACGTCGATGGACAATACAAAAAAGCTGCCGGTACTTACACCATGCGGATCGATGGCGGCGGGCGTCTGATAGTCCAATATCACTTTACCTACCAAGAGAAAGTCAATCCGCGCCAGATCGGCATCGTCTTCGACCTGCCGAAGGCTTGCGACACACTT